>JAQCHR010000432.1 GCA_027619655.1 Pseudomonadota bacterium | reverse complement strand
GATTCCTTGTTCGTATCCACGATGAAAAGGATATCCGGCAGGCTGCCCATTTCCTTGATCCCGCCCAGGGCGCGCTCAAGCTTGTCGCGCTCGCGGGTCAGGTTCAGCAATTCGCGCTTGGTCAGACCGATATCCTCGACCGCAAGCTGCTCTTCGATATCCCGCAACCGCTTGATCGAATTGGAAATTGTCTTCCAGTTCGTCAGCATGCCACCGAGCCAGCGATGATTGACGAAATACTGGCCGCAACGCACCGCCGATTCCGCGACGATTTCCGCAGCCTGCCGTTTGGTCCCGACAAACAGAACCCGGCCGCCACCGGCTGCCACTTCACGGATCGCCTCAAGCGCCCGCTGCAGGGAAGGAACGGTCTGTTCCAGATCCAAGATATGAATCCCGTTGCGAACGCCGAAAATAAACGGCTGCATTTTGGGGTTCCATCGGCGCGTGGTATGGCCGAAATGGATGCCAGCTTCAAGCAGCTGGCGCATGGTAAACGTTGGCATCGCCATGTGTTAACGTCCTTTACCGGTTATTCCTCCGCGGGCGAAAGCCAGTTTCCCAGCACCGGAGCGGCCACTACCCTCATCGGCAGCGCGCGCAAACCCACGTGTGATATGGCGTGCGGTATATAGCCAATATTCTGGCATTGCAAGGCGGCAGTAGGAAAATCGCAACGGACGGATCGGCGCGGCTAAAGATCCCTGACATCCATGACCCCGGGGATCGACTTGACGGCCGAACGCATGGCCACCGAAATCGCAAAGCCGCCCGGAAGATCGATCTCGATTTCCCGGTCTTCCGTCTCCAGCATCAGGCGAACACGGCCGGGCCCCTTCTCGCCATGTTCGCGGAAAACATTGGCAAGGCTCGTCAGCGGCGTTTCATCGCACATGAAGACGCACAGCCCCGCGGCGGCCCGCGCCGCCGCCTCATCCAGCGGCTGGATGCTTTGCGCCGTCAGCCGGAACCCTTCGTTCCAGCGCTGCACATCGACAGTCGCCAGAAGCGGCACCCCGGATTCCAGCAATTCCCGGCTGCCCGCCAGAACTTCGGAAAAAACCGTAATTTCGTAGGAACCGGTTGCGTCGGACATCTGAACGAACGCCATCTTCGATCCCCGCGACGACGTCGTGAAGCGGCGCGCCGCAACGATCCCCGCCAGCTTGATCCGCCCCTCGCTCATCCGGCCCGTCGAAACCTTGATCCACTCCACGACGCCCAGCTTTTCGCAGGTCGCCTGGTAGGATTGCAGCGGATGCGCCGACAGGTAAAAGCCGATTGCCTCGAATTCCTGCTGCAGCCGCTCCTGCGCCGGCCACTCGTCAACCGCCGGCAGGGGCGGCGCAATCGCCGATTCTTCCGTGCCAAACAGGTTGACCTGCTTGCTTTCGCGGTCGTTCTGCGCCGCATTGGCATGGCGGACCAGCATTTCCACGGCATCGAACAACTGGTGCCGGTTCGGGTTCAGGCTGTCGAAGGCCCCGGCGCGCACGAGGTTTTCGATCTGCCGCTTGTTGAAGACCTGGGTCCCCAGCCGGGTGGAGAAATCGAAGATGGAACGATAGGGCCCGTTTGCCTCGCGCTCGGCCACGACCGCCGCCATCGCCGCCGCCCCGACATTTTTCAGCGCCGCCAGCGCGTAGCGGACGGCGAGCGTGCCGTCCTCCCGGGTCTCGACCGTAAAGTCGACACCGGAAGTGTTGACGTCCGGCGGCAGCAGGGCGATGCCCAGCCGGTCCAGTTCGGTCCGGAACAGGCTCAGCTTGTCCGTATTGCCCATATCCTCGCTCATCGAGGAGGCAAAGAACTCAACCGGGTAATTCGCCTTGAGATACGCCGTCTGGAAGGCGACCAGCGCGTAGGCGGCGGCATGGGACTTGTTGAAGCCATAACCGGCGAATTTGGCGACCTGATCGAAGATCCCCCCGGCAACCGTACCGTCGACATTGTTCGCGGCGGCCCCATCGACGAAAATCTGGCGCTGTGCGTCCATTTCCGACTGGATTTTCTTGCCCATCGCCCGCCGCAGCAGATCGGCGCTGCCAAGACTGTAACCGGACAGAACCTGCGCGATCTGCATGACCTGTTCCTGATAGATCATGATCCCGTAGGTTTCCTTCAGGATATTTTCCAGCGAAGGATGCAGGTAATCGGGCGTTTCCTGGCCGTGTTTCCGCTTGATGAAGCTGGGGATATTGTCCATTGGCCCCGGACGGTACAGGGCCACCACGGCGATGATGTCCTCGAACCGGTCAGGCCGCAGCTTCTTCAGCACATCGCGCATTCCGGAGCTTTCCAGCTGGAACACGCCGGTCGTATCCGCATTGCACATCATCTCGAAGGATTTCGTGTCGTCGAGTGGAATACGGTCCAGTTCCAGGCTGATATCGCGCGCCGCCAGCCGCCGGACGGCGCCGACAAGCACCGTCAGCGTCTTCAATCCCAGGAAGTCGAACTTTACCAGCCCCGCCTTCTCGACGAACTTCATGTTGAACTGCGTCACCGGCATGGTGGATCGGGAATCACGGTACAGCGGCACCAGTTCGTTCAGCGGCCGATCGCCGATCACCACGCCGGCGGCATGCGTGGATGCGTGCCGGTACAGCCCTTCCAGCTTCAGCGCGGTATTGACGAGCCGGCCGACTTCGGGATCCTCGTTGCGCATCTGCGCCAGCAGCGGTTCATCCTTCAGCGCCTGCGCGAGGCTGACCGGGTTCGCCGGATTGTTCGGCACCAGCTTGCATATCCGGTCCACCTGCCCGTAGGGCATTTCAAGAACGCGGCCCACATCCCGCAATACCGCCCGCGCTTCGAGCTTTCCGAAGGTAATGATCTGCGCCACCCGGTCTTCGCCGTATTCCTGCTGGACATAGCGGATGACGTCGTCGCGCCGGTCCTTGCAGAAATCGATGTCGAAATCCGGCATCGACACACGTTCCGGATTGAGGAATCGCTCGAACAGCAGACCGAACCGCAACGGGTCCAGGTCGGTAATCGTCAGCGCCCAGGCGACAACGGACCCCGCGCCCGAGCCACGGCCCGGCCCGACCGGAATGCCCTGGTTCTTCGCCCATTGAATGAAGTCGGCAACGATCAGGAAATATCCCGGGAAGCCCATCTGCTCGATGACGCCCAGTTCATATTCAAGACGTTCGCGATACGGCGTCGCTAGCTCATCCCGCCGGGCCGGATCCATCCCCTCGGCAAAGACCTGTATTTCGAGGCGCTTGTCCAATCCGTCGGCGGCAAGTTGCCGTAGCGCCGCCGATTCGCTCCGCCCCTCCAGCTTGGGATAGGTCGGCAAAATCGGATCATGGGTATCCGGCATGAAGGCGCAGCGCTGTGCGACCACCAGCGTGTTATCGATTGCCTCGGGAATATCGGCGAACAGTTCGCGCATTTCCTGCGCGGATTTGAAGTAATGTTCCGCCGTGACGCGGCGCCGGTCCATCCGCGACACCGTCGCGCCGGCAGCGATGCAAAGCAGCGCATCATGCGCCTCATACATCCCCCGGTCGGC
>JAQCHR010000431.1 GCA_027619655.1 Pseudomonadota bacterium | reverse complement strand
ATTTGAATCACGATTCGTTCCTGCTGGGAATCCCTTACGATTCAATCAAGACAAGAAACGCTCTAGGCGACGGCTGCCGTCGCGCGCGCCTTTTCGTCCATGGTGGAAATGTCCTGTATCACAGTGTTGCGGCGCAGGTCGCGGCGCTGGGTCATGTCGTAATCGCCGGCGCGGTGCATCAGGCTGCGGTTGTCCCACATCAGCAGGTCGCCGACCGTCCAGCGATGGGTGTAGACGAACTGGCGCTGGGTCGCGTGTTCGGTCAGGTCACGCAGCAGCATGCGGCCGTCCGGCACCGGCATGCCGCGGATTTCGCTGGCATAGGCGGCGAGATACAGCGCCTTGCGTCCCGACCCCGGATGGATGCGCACCAGCGGATGCGGCGCCGGCGGGAAGGCGGCGTGTTCTTCCGGCGCGAAATCGGTGAAGCCGATCACCTCGCGCGAATACATCAGCGAATGCATCGCCACCATATCGGCGATCTGCGCCTTGCGCGTCGCCGGCAGCGCGTCATAGGCCGCGCGCATGTCGGTGAATTCGGTCTCGCCGCCCTCCGGCGGCACCGCATGGGCGTAGAGCAGCGAGTATTTCGACGGGACCGGCCGGAAGGCATGGTCGGTGTGCCACAGCCGGTTGCCCAGCGCCATCATCCGACGCCGGTCGTTCAGCGCCAGGATCTCGCTGTTTTCGTCGAGGTTGGAGATATCGGTAAAATGGGGGTTCAGACGCGGCGTATACCCCTTGCGCTTGACAATGGCGGTCTGGCCCAGCGGGCCGAAGCTGCCGCTGAACGCCATCTGCCGGTCATCGTCGAGCTGCTGGCCGTGGAAGACCAGCACGGCGTAGCGGTCCAGCGCCGCGACAATGGCGGCGCGCGTGGCGTCGTCGACCGGGTCGCGCAGGTCTATCCCGCTGACCTCGCCGGCGAATAGCGGATGCAGTGGCTTCACGTCGATCATATGGCAATCCTCCCTGACGCTTGCGCCGGCAAGTATGGAACGGCGGCCCCGTCCGCGTAAAGCCGGTGCGGCGCGCCCGGCCTCAGCGCTTCTTCAGTTTGCAGTACACGCCGGCTATCTCGCTGACGGGCGCGTAGGCGTTGTCCTTGCGGTAATCCTCGGCCTCCATGCCGAAGACATCGGAGCCGTTCACCTTCAGCACAATCAGGTTCTCCGCGCTGCCGATTTCGATCGACCGGATCGTATCCGGGTTCAGGTAATCCCGCCGGTCCCCGGGCAGTCGGATCACGCCGAGCACCGCGATGTCCGGATCGATGTCGAGATATTCCCAGTCCGGATCGATCCTGGAAAGGAATCCGGAATCGTCCCCGGCGCTGCGCTTTCCCGGCGGGCCCAGGTATTCCAGCACCGCCTTGCGGCGGATCGCGGCCTCGGCCCACTCGCCGAGATAGGCCATCTTCGCCTCGTCCCCCGCCGTGTTGACCAGCTTGCCGCAGGGCGTGTCGGAAAACTGGTACATCGCATAGAGCGACATCACGAAGGGCACGATGACCAGCAGGACCACCATCCCGATGATGATCTTCCAGGTCGTACCGATCTGGCGTTTGCGTCTTGTGCGAAGGGCCATCCTGCGTCCCGAATTCATTGTGCCGCCGTCGAACGTCGCCCGAGTATGCCGTATTCCGGCGGAAACCGCGCGGAAATATGCGGCGCCGCCGGGCGGGCTGGCGCGGCGCCGCGGCGTTGGCTAGGCTTGGCGCCGAACATCGGAAATCAACCGGGCCAGGGGAACCAGTACATGAAACGCATGCCGGAACTCACCTATGAGGAAATGGACGCGGACCAGCGCGCTGTCGTCGATAAGATCACCGCCGGGCCGCGCGGCAGCATCCACGGGCCGTTCCTGCCGCTGCTGCACAGCCCGCTGCTGCTCGACCGGGTGCAGGAGCTGGGGCTGCTCTGCCGCTTCCAGAGCTCGTTCCCGCCGAAGATTTCGGAACTGCTGATTCTGATCTCCGCCCGCTTCTGGACCGCGCAGTTCGAGTTCTCCTCGCACATGGAATCGGCGAAGAAGGCGGGGGTGCCGGAAGCCGCGATCGAGGCGATCCGCACCCGGCAGGAACCGCATTTCGACGACCCGGACCAGACCATGGTCTACAACTTCGCCAATGAATTCTTCACCACCAACAAGGTCAGCGACGCCACCTTCGACGCCGCGGTGGAACGCTTCGGGCGGCGCAGCATCGTCGATCTGGTCGGCATCATGGGCTATTACGCGCTGATCGCCATGACCCTCAACATCTTCGACCCGCCCCTGCCCGAGGGCACGAAGCCGCCGCTGGAATAGGGGCCGGCCTTGCGGCTGGTGGACCCCGGATCGCCGTCCGGGGTGACAGGTTGCCCGGGTTGCCGCCGTCATGGCGACCGCTCCACCGTCATCCTGGCCCCGCGCCGGGATCCATACTGCCGCCGCCGCACCGTTGAAAAGGAGCCCCGCCCATGACCGACTCGTTCCCGATGGAAGGCGGCTGCGCCTGCCGCGCCGTGCGCTACCGCATGGAATCCGCGCCGATGTTCGTGCATTGCTGCCACTGCCGCTGGTGCCAGCGCGAAACCGGCTCCGCCTTTGCCTTGAACGCGATGATCGAGGCCGACCGGGTGGCCCTGCTGCGGGGCGCGCCGGAAATCGTGGACACGCCCTCGGAAAGCGGCCGGGGCCAGAGGATCGCGCGCTGCCCGCATTGCCGCGTCGCGCTGTGGAGCCATTACGGCGGCGCCGGCGCGGCGGTCAGCTTCGTGTGCGCCGGCACGCTGGACGATCCCGATTCCGTGCCGCCGGACATCCATATCTTCACCGAATCGAAACAGCCCTGGGTCACCCTCCCGCACGGCATCCCGGCCATGCCGCAATACTACCGGGCGAAGGACATGTGGCCGCAGGATAGCCAGGCGCGCTGGCAGGCCTGCCGGGGCAAGGCGTAACCCCGCCACCCGGTTCAGCGGCCGGGCGGCGTGAACCCCTCGCGGGCGCGGGCAACTTCGGCGCGGGTGACGCAATCCGCCACATGGTCGTTGACCAGCCCCATCGCCTGCATGAAGGCAAAGACGGTGGTGGGTCCGACGAATTTCCAGCCGCGCTTCTTCAGGTCCTTCGACAGGGCGATGGAGTCCGCCGAGGTCGAGGCGGTCTGCGGGTCGCCCAGGCTTGCCGGGTCCGGCTCGTACCGCCAGAGATAGGCGGCGAGCGAGCCTTCCGCGTCGATCAACTCCCGCGCCCGCCGCGCATTGTTGATCACCGCCTCGATCTTGCCGCGATGGCGGATGATCCCGGCATCCTGCAGCAGCCGTTCCACATCGTCTTCGGTGAAGGCCGCCACCTTGTCGTAATCGAAGCCGTGAAAGGCGCGGCGGAAATTCTCCCGCTTGGCCAGGATGGTGCGCCAGCTCAGCCCGGACTGGAAACTTTCCAGGCAGAGTTTTTCGAACAGGCGGATATCGTCCGCGACCGGAAAGCCCCATTCCGCATCGTGATAGGGGAAGAATTCCGGAATCGTCCCGCACCAGCCG
>JAQCHR010000430.1 GCA_027619655.1 Pseudomonadota bacterium | reverse complement strand
CGGCGCGCCGATGCTCTGGTTCCTGTCGGCGGTTATGGTCGGATCGGGCCTGGTGCTGGTGGTTGCGGCGTTGTCGGTCGGCTCTCCCAAGCGCCGCCTGCGCAGCCTGCTTCTGTACAGCGTTGGCGCCGGGGCGTTTCAGGCGGTGCCCCAGGCGATGGCCTATCTGTCGGTGGCGCATGTCGGCGCGGGCTACATTTCTCTCGCATTCGCGTTCCCCCTGCTGGTGACCTACGTGCTGGCGCTGATGTTGGGGATGGAACGCCTGTCGCTCGCGCGGGCGCTGGGCGTCGCCGTGGCGCTGGCAGGCGGGCTGATGTTGGTCCTGTCCAAGTTCAAGGGACTGAACGGCGAGGCGGCGGTTTGGGTTCTGGTCGCGTCGGCGATACCGGTCGTTATTGCCGGGGGAAATCTCTATCGCACGCGGTTCTGGCCGGTCGGCGCCGACCCGCTACCGCTCGCCGCCCTGATGCTGACGATCAGCGGCCTGATGGTCGTGCCCTTTGCGGCAGGCACCGAAGGGACGGCGGGCCTCGGAATCCTGTGGCGGAACGAGGAACTGCTGCTTCTGGCAGGTATCAGTATCGCCGTGTTTGCGATGAGATTCGTGACGTATTTCAAGCTTCAGCACGTCGCCGGGCCGGTCTATCTCAGCCAGATCGGCACGGTCGGCGCGGCCGTCGCCACCCCGATCGCCGTCATCTTCATGGGCGAGGTGCTGCCGCAGAATTTCGCGATTGCGATCGCGCTGATCGTCGCCGGCGTCGCTTTGTTCGAATACGGACGCCGCCGGCAGAAGAATTCGTGATCCGGGTCAGACCAGCGTGGCTTCGGTCGCCGCCTTCACTTCGTCTTCGGTAACGCCATCGGCCAGTTCGATCAGTTTGAGCCCGCCATCGACGACGTCGAACACGCCGAGATTGGTAATGATCCGGTCAACCACGCCGCGCCCGGTCAGGGGCAGGGTGCATTCCTTGAGTAGCTTGGATTCTCCCGCCTTGCTGGTGTGATCCATCACGACGATCACCCGGTGGACCCCGGCGACGAGGTCCATCGCCCCGCCCATGCCTTTGACGAGCTTGCCGGGGATCATCCAGTTGGCGAGGTCGCCTTTTTCATCGACCTCCATCGCGCCGAGAATGGCCATGTCGATCTTGCCGCCGCGGATCATGGCGAAGGACTGGTCGCTGCCGAAATAGGACGTGCGGTCCAGCGCGGTAACGGTCTGCTTGCCCGCATTGATCAGATCGGCGTCGATCTCGTTCTCGGTCGGGAAGGGCCCGATGCCGAGCATGCCGTTCTCCGACTGCAGCGTAACGTCCACGCCTTCCGGAATATAATTGCTGACCAGGGTCGGAATACCGATCCCCAAGTTCACGTACCAGCCGTCCTGCAGCTCCTGCGCCGCGCGTTCGGCCATCTGATTGCGATCCCACATATCTCCGGTCCTTCCCTTAAGCCGCTCTGACGGTGCGCTGCTCTATGCGCTTTTCGTGCTCGCCCTGGACGATCCGGGTGACGTAAATGCCCGGCGTGTGTATCAGGTCGGGGTCGAGCGCGCCGGTCGGCACGATTTCCTCGACTTCGGCGATACAGACCTTGCCGCAGGTGGCGGCGGGCGGATTGAAGTTCCGCGCCGTCTTGCGATACATCAGGTTGCCCTGTTCGTCGCCCTTCCAGGCCTTCACGATGGCCAGATCGGCGACCAATCCGCGTTCGAGGATGTAGGTTTCCCCGTCGAAGACTTTTTCTTCCTTGCCGTCGGCGATCACGGTGCCCACACCCGTTTTGGTATAGAAGCCCGGGATACCCGCACCGCCGGCGCGCATGCGCTCGGCCAGGGTACCCTGCGGGTTGAATTCCAGCTCCAGCTCGCCGGCCAGGTACTGGCGCATGAATTCGGCGTTCTCGCCGACATAGGACGAGATCATCTTCTTGACCTGTTTGGTCTTCAGCAGGAGGCCGAGGCCGAAATCGTCGACGCCTGCATTATTGGACGCGATCGTCAGATTCCTGGTGCCCGCGTCGCGGATCGCCGCAATCAGCAGTTCCGGGATGCCGCAAAGCCCGAAGCCGCCCGCCGCAATCGTCATGCCGTCGTGCAAAACGCCGTCGAGCGCTTCGGCGGCAGATCCATAAACCTTGTTCATTGTCCGTTTCCCTCAGTTTCGGGCTTTTTGTAACAATGCGATCAACCGCGCACAACCGCCGCAGACCCGCCCGTTGCCGTCAGCCATAGCATATCCGGAAGGGCGCTGGAATTTCGCCCTTGCCTGGGGCGTTTCCTTGGCACGACAATGCCGTGATGCCGGCCCCGCGCTGTGTGCCGCGGCACGGCCAGACAGGAGCGATCGACATGGAAACCAGCCCGCCGCCGGATCCGAACACCCGGATTCCCGCCGTTGCGCCACCGCCTGGGAGCTGGGACGTGCATTGCCATGTGTTCGGGCCCACGGCAAAGTTCCCGTATCGGGAGGGTCGAAGCTACGATCCGCAGGAAGCGCCTGTCGAAAACCTGTCGCGCGTCCACGATACGCTCGGCTTCGACCGCGGCGTCATCGTGCAATCGTCGATTCATGGCACCGATAACAGCGCGATGTTGTATGCCATGGCGAAAAGCGGTGGCCGGTATCGCGGCGTCGCGAATCTCGACGGCACGGAACCCGAAAGCGAGATCGCGCGCCTGCACGATGCCGGGGTGCGCGGCGTTCGGTTCAATTTCGTGCGTTTCCTGGGCGGACCGCCCGACCTGGGCCAGTTCCAGCGGGCGATCGATGCTGTGGCGGACTTTGGCTGGCATGTCGTCATTCATGCCCATGGCGACGACCTGATCGAGCATGAAATGATGTTCCGGGCGATCCGGATTCCGGTTGTGCTCGACCACATGGCGCATCCGGATGTGCAGGGCGGCACCGACCAGAAATCGTTTCAGCTCCTGCTCGATCTTATCCGGGGCCGGGGCTGGTGGACCAAAATCTGCAACGGCGACCGGGTGTCTGCTCTCGATTTCCCCTGCTCGGACGTTCTGCCTTTCGCGCGCTGCGTGATCGACGCCGATCCAGACCGCATTTTATGGGGCACGGACTGGCCGCATCCGATGTACCGCAAAGACCGTGAAGTGCCGAATGACTGCGATCTGCTTGAATTGCTCTACAGTTTCACGCCGGAGCCGGATATTCGCCGGAAAGTGCTGGTCGACAATCCCGAACGGCTGTATCGCGCCTAAGCGGTCGCCGCCCGAAATTTTGGCATCACCTGGTCGCCGAACAGTTCGACCGTGCGCGCCGGATCGGACGCAACGCTGACGGTAAACATGATTTTCTTTACGCCCGATTCATGCGCTGCCATCAGTTGGGACAGACACTGGTCGGGTGTGCCGTAAATGGCGAACCGGCCCGCCAGATAATCGAACAGGCCGAGTTCGTCGACAAGCTCGGCATCCGCGTCGCCCGGCCGAGTGGAATAACGCCGCCGCAATTCCCGGATCGGTTCGTGAAATTCTTCCGGCACGCCTTGGATCGAAAGATCGCGCGTATTCAGGATGTACCCG
>JAQCHR010000429.1 GCA_027619655.1 Pseudomonadota bacterium | reverse complement strand
GCCTGCCCGCCGACCCAGCAGGTCAGCAGGTTGATTTTGTTCTCGCCGGCAACATCGATCACCGCCTTTGCCGCCGCCACGCTGTCCGCCGTCGCCGTGGGCGCATGCATTACCAGAACAGCATCGCCAGCCTTGTTTTTCGACAGGATGCGCAGGGCGTCGGCGTAGCGACTGCCGGGCGCGTCGCCGATGATATCGACAGGATTGCGGCGCGACCAGTTTGACGGCAGCACGGGATCGAGCGCCGCCACGGTATCGTCGGCGAGCACGGCCAGCGCCCCGCCATGCTGCACCAGTTCATCAGTCGCGATCACGCCGATGCCGCCGCCATTGGTCAGGATGGTGAGGCTGCCGCGTTTGTGCGGCCGGGCGCGGGCAAGCGTTTCCACCGCCGCGAACAGTTCCTCGACATCCCTGACCCTCAGCAGACCCGCGCGCTGGAACGCCGCATCGTAGACATTGTCGCTGCCGGCCAGCGCACCGGTATGGGTTGCCGCCGCCTTCGCGCCATCGCTGACGACCCCTGCCTTGATGACCAGCACCGGCTTGTTGCGCGCGGCGGCGCGGCAGGCGGACATGAACTTGCGGCCATTGGTCACCCCTTCGATATACAGCAGGATAGCTTTGGTGCCCGGGTCGCTGGCCAGGTAATCGACGACATCGCCCAGGTCCACATCGGCCATGTTGCCGACCGAAATGAAATGCGAAAAGCCTATGTCGCGCGGCGCCGCCCAGTCCAGTACAGCGGTGCACAGCGCACCGGACTGCGATACAAAGGCGATGCCGCCGGGCTGTGCGGGGAGATGCGAGAAGCTGGCGTTCAAACCGGCGCCAGGCACCAGCGCGCCAAGGCAGTTCGGACCTAGAATACGGAACAGATAGGGTTTGGCCGCCCGCAGCATCGCCTGCGTCACGGTCATGCCGTCTACCGTTTTCACGGCATCCAGCCCCGCCGTCAGCACGATGGCGGCCCGGGTGCCGCGCGCGCCCAGTGCCTCGATCATGTCCGGAATAGGTTCCGGCGGCGTTCAGATGACCGCCATATCCGGCACTTTGGGCAGGCTGGCGATATCGGGATAGGCGAGCACGCCGGCCACGGCCTCATGCTTCGGGTTCACCGGCATCACCGGACCCTTGAACCCGCCCGACAGGATATTGCGCATGACGATATTGCCGATCGCGCCGGTCCGGTTCGTCGCCCCGATGACGGCAAGCGAGCGGGGGCGGAACAGCCTGTCGAGGTTTCTGATGGTCACACTGGCACCCTCCGGTTCACCGATACCCTCATGCAATACGATTCAAAATAAATGGATTGCGGCGCAGCCGTACAAATGAATTGTTACACGGTGGTGAAATCTCAACCGTTGTTCACCAGCCAGGTGATACCGTCATAGAAGACCAGCTTGGTCGCCATGATCAGCAGCAGCGCCTGGAAGACCTTGCGGAACCCTTCCTCGCTGAAACGCCCCAGGACGACCTTGCCGAGCGAGGTGCCGATCAGCACGGCGGGCGCCATGATCAGCAGCGCCGGACCGTATTCAAAAATATTGAACCCGACATAGGTGAAACCAGCCACCTTGAGGAAATTCGACAGGAAGCCGAAGACGGACATGGTGCCGACAACCGTTTCCTTGGGCAAGCCGCGCTTCACGATCAGCGCCCCGACCACCGGCCCGAAGATGCCGACAACGATATTCATCGCGCCGGCGACGAATCCGATCGGCACGAATGTCCAGAGCGGCAGCAATTCCGTCCGCATCGGGCGCACAAAACGCCCGGCAAGCGTCGCATAGATGAAAATGCCGATCGAGACTTGCACCAGCACCGCCGGCATCCCCCGGAACAGCCAGACCCCGAACGCAATTCCGAAGGGCATCAGGACGGAGAACCGGATGATGATCGGCCAGTTCATGTGCTTGCGGAACAGCCAGAAGCGCCAGACATTGGCGGCGAACTGCACCGAACCGTGAAACGGGATCGCCGCCGAGGGCGGCATGAACTGGAGCAGCACCGCCAGAAGGATCGCCCCGCCGCCCGCGCCGGCGACGGAGGTGATCATCGAGGTAAAGAATGACGTTACCGTCAGGATGGCGATCTGGTCCGCGTCCATTATTGCCTTTTTTGTTTGCCGAAATGACGCCGCACGGGAGAGTATCGCGTATGAATGCGGGAAATCGCGCGATATGCAACAGGAGGCCGTTTTGACGACAGGCAGCTGTTTATGCGGAACCGTCCGATGGGAAGCGGATGCACCGTTCGAACGCATGTCGCATTGCCATTGCGCCATGTGCCGCAAGGCCCACGCGGCCGCCTTCGCCACCTATGTTATCGCGCCGAAAGCGCAGTTCCACTGGGTAGCCGGCAGCGATTCCGTGACCAGCCACTGGTCCTCACCCGCATTCCAAAGGGCGTTTTGCAGCAATTGCGGATCGGTCGTACCTGGCACGGAGAATGGCAACATGGTCGAAATTCCGGCAGGATGCCTGGACGACGACCCGGGCATTCGACCGATGCGGCACATCTTCGCCGCCTCCAGGGCGCCCTGGTACGATATTTCGGACAACCTGCCGCGGGTTGACGCATACCCGCCGGGCAATGACAGCCCGGTTATCGACTGGCCCGACCGGCGCTCGAAAAAACCCGGAATATTGCATGGAAGCTGCCTGTGCGGCGCGGTCGAATACGAGGTCAGCACGCCCATCCGCGTGACCCGTAACTGCCACTGCTCGCGCTGTCGCAAGGCCCGCGCGGCGGCGCATACGACCAACGGCTTTACCGAAACCGCCGGCCTGACCTTCACAAGGGGTGACGAACTGGTTCGCAATTACAAGGTCCCGGACGCCAGAACCTTCACGCACAGCTTCTGCGGAAAATGCGGCGGTGCGCTGCTAAATCCGCGCAGTGACCGTTCTTTCGTCGCCATTCCCCTGGGGTCCCTGGACGACGACCCGGGCGTGAAGGCAGTGGACCACATCTTTACGGACTACAAGGCGGTTTGGTTCGACATTTCAGACGACCTGCCGCAGCTCCCCGAAGGGCCGGACCAGTCGCCCGCCGCATTGTTCAAGGATGGATAGTTCTAAACGCGCGCGAAAACCGTCGCGACCGGTTTGCTGGACATCATTGCCGCCCGGGGTTTAGCTTCGCCGCAAGCGATACCGCGATGCGGACGACGCCCGGCGGCTTTCGCCGCGACCGGTTGCACCTTTATCGGGGAGTTTGAGCACCATGAAACAGATTACCGTGATCACGGGCGCCAGCCGCGGCATCGGCGCCGCCACGGCGCGCCTCTGCGCCGCGGCGGGGCATGATGTCTGTGTCGGTTACAACACGGCCAGGGATGAAGCCATGGCCGTCGTCCGGGAAATAGAATCGGCGGGCCAGCGCGGCATTGCAGTACAGGTTGATACGGGTACCGAAGCCGATGTCATCCGCCTGTTCAAGACCGTCGATGCGGAACTCGGCACGCTAACCGGGCTGGTCAACAATGCCGGCATTTATGGCCCATATGGCCGGCTGGATGCCTTGTCGCATGAGGACCTGATGCGGGTACTGGCGGTC
>JAQCHR010000428.1 GCA_027619655.1 Pseudomonadota bacterium | reverse complement strand
GGTGCCGGCCCACCAGATCCCGGCGAGGATGCGAAAAAAGACGGCGGACCACAGGCCCTCGGCAAACAGGGCGTAGCCGAACAGCCCGGTCGCCGTCAGCGCCGTCGATACAAGGTAAATCCGCTTCGGATCGACCCGGTCGATCAGTGAAACCAGCACGGGGACCGTCAGCGTGTAGGCGGCGTAGAACGCGCCCACAATCCATCCCGCTTCCGTATTGCTCAGCCGCCAGATGTCGATGAACACCGGCAACAGCGCTGCCACCGCAAACGCGCCAATCTGGGCGAGGGCCTGCGAAGCGCATATGACGGCGGTAACCTTACCTGGTGTCATGAAGGGCCGCTCCCGGCCCGAAGCGCGCGGCTGCGGTGCCTGTTTCCCGTTAAAGCTGCCTCATCAGTACCGTAAATCAGGATTGATGGAAATTGCCCCTGATGCCTATCATCGGCGGGAAGGGGGAATGCCATGACGGAAAATTCTGAAAACCCGGTGACGGGCGTGATTGCGGAACCCGAGCGGCCGTTGCCCGCCAATGACAGTCGGATGGGATGGGTCAGCGATGTCGTGGCGGAAATGCTGCGCCGCATGGACATCCCCTATATCGCGATGGTGCCGGGGTCGAGCTATCGCGGCCTGCAGGACAGTCTGGTCAATTACCTGGGCAATACACGACCGCAGATGCTGGTCTGCCTGCATGAAGAACACGCCGTCGCCATCGCGCATGGCTATGCCAAGGTCACCGAGAAGCCGATGGCCGCCGCGGTGCATGCGAATGTCGGGCTGATGCATGCAACGATGGGCGTGTTCAATGCCTGGTGCGAACGCCTGCCGCTGCTGTTGCTGGGCGCGACCGGACCGGTGAATTCGGTGCGCCGCCGGGCCTGGATCGACTGGATCCACACTGCGCGGGACCAGGCGTCGATGATCCGCGGCTTCACGAAATGGGATGCGCAGCTGGCATCGGTGGAGGATTCGCTGGAAGCCCTCGCCCGCGCCCGGAAAATAACCAGCCAGAAGCCGATGGGGCCGGTCTATGTGGTGTTCGATGTCGCGCTGCAGGAAACCGCCCTGGAAAGGGACCCGGTCCTGCCCGATCTGGCGCGCTACCGGCCGGCGCCGGATCCGGCGACGCCGGCGGAATCCCTGGCCGAAGCCGTGCGTCTGCTGCGCGGCGCTGCCCGTCCTGTCATCCTGGCAGGGCGGGTGTCCCGCGCCGTCGATGACTGGGATCGCCGGGTCCGGCTGGCCGAAGCGCTCGGTGCCCGCGTTATAACAGACCTGAAGCTGTCGGCGGCATTTCCCCAGAATCATCCGCTGCATGGCGGCCCCGCCGCCTATCGCCTGTCGGAAGCGGACGCCAGGATCGTGCGGGAGGCCGATGTCATCCTGTCGCTCGACTGGCTCGATCTCGGGGGGACGCTGAACCAGGCTTTTGGCGATACGGTGGTTTCCGCCCGTGTCATCAGCGCGACGCTGGACGACCAACTGACGAATGGCGAAACCTTCGATCATCATGCGTTGCCGCCGGTCGACCTGGCGATACAGGCGACCCCCGATACGGTGACGGCGGCGCTGCTGCCGGAACTGTCGCGAGGCTCCCGAAAGAACTATGACCGCGTGCCATTGCCGGTTGCCGCGATCCCCGAATCCGGAAAGTTCGGCCTCCGGGCGCTGGCCGGCGCGGTGGTGCGGGTCAGTGCGAACCGAAATGTGGCGCTGATCCGCCTGCCGCTTGGCTGGCCCGCCCAGTTCACGAAGATCGAACACCCGCTCGATCACCTGGGGTATGACGGCGGCGCCGGCGTCGGGTCAGGACCCGGGATCGCCGTCGGCGCGGCGCTGGCGCTGGCCGGGTCGGGGCGGCTGCCGGTCGCGATTATAGGCGACGGCGATTACGTGATGGGGGCGAGCGCCTTGTGGACCGCCGCACATTACAAAATTCCGTTGCTCGTCGTCATCGCCAACAACCGATCCTATTACAATGATGAGGCCCACCAGGAAACCATGGCCCGCAACCGGGGGCGGCCCATCGCCAATCGCTGGATCGGCCAGCGGCTGGACGATCCGCCGATTGACCTTTCCGGGCTGGCGCAGTCGATGGGGCTGGAAGCCCTGCCGCAGATCGAGGATGCGGCGGACCTTGTGTCCGGGCTGGAAGCGGCCTTCGCGCGGGTCGCATCCGGGGCAAGCTGCGTTCTCGACGTGCGCGTCACGCCGGGATACGAAACCACGGTCGCGGGTTAGGCGTGTGAAGGGCCGAGCGCGCCGCCGATTTTTTCGACCGCTTTCAGCCCGCTTCCCGTCAGGATGACGGCGACCGTCTCGTTTGGCCCGATGGTGCCGTCGGCCAGCAGTTTGCCGAGCCCGGCGCAGGCGGTGGCGCTGGTGGGTTCGACGAAATAACCCATCCGGCCCAGTTGGCGCAGGGCGGCGACAATTTCGTCTTCGGCGACGGTCGTGATCGAACCGTCGGAGTTGTGAACGGCGTCCAGGACTTCGCGCAATCGCACCGGCGTCGCGGATGCGATACCGTCCGCAATGGTCGGTTTCGCCGGAAAGCGCGTTGCCTCACGGGCGCCGGATTGAAGCGCCGCATGATAGGGCGCGCAGTTGGCGGCCTGAATGGCGTGAATGCGGGGCAGCCTGTCGATCTGTCCGCAGGCCAGCAATTCCGCAAAGCCGATATGGCTGCCCATGATGTTGCTGCCCTGACCGAGCGGGGCAACGACACAATCCGGCGCCTTGAACCCGAACTGTTCCCAGAGCTCGAAGGCCAGCGTCTTGGTGCCTTCCAGGAAAAATGGCTGGTGATTATGGGCCGCGTAAAACATATGCGCTGCTTCCGCAAGCGCTGCGTCCGCGACGTCGTCCCGGCTGCCGTCGATGGCGGTGACATCGGCGCCCATTGCCGCCATCTGGATTTTCTTCGCTTCGGGGGCGGCGGCGGGTACGAAAATCCGGCACGCAAGGCCCAGCGCCGCTGCGTAGGTCGCCGCGGAGGCCCCGGCATTGCCGGATGAATCCTCCAGGATTGCCGAAATACCCGTCTGCTTCAGGTAGTTCAGCATCACCATCGTGCCCCGGTCCTTGAAGGACCCCGAAACCATCAGGTAATCCGCTTTAAAATGCACGCGGATGCCGTCCCATGTTGCGGCCAGCAGCGGCGTCCATCCGGCGCCCAGCGTGACCGCCGGCGGCTGCGGCAGGCGAACCGCCTTCGCATAGCGCCATAGCGAGTGTTCGGCTGCGACGATATCGCCCGGGGTCAGGCCCGCGCCGGGGGTCAGGTTGACGTAACCCCCGTCATCCGGCGCCTTCCACAGCGGTTCTGTTGTTGGCCAGGTCGCGCCGGTGCGCGGGTTGATGTAGCGCGGGGGTTCGGTGCTCATTTCATCAGGTTCCGTTGCGTTATCCAGTCCTGCACCAGTGCAGCGACCTGTTCGGAATTGTCATCCATCATCGGGAAATGGGAATTTCCCCTGATGCCCATCGCGGGCAGGTCGATGAGTAGTGTCCCACCGAGTGTTGTAAGAACTGGTGTCCACCGGCTTCTTCATAGCTGGTGCTGCTCTTTCA
>JAQCHR010000427.1 GCA_027619655.1 Pseudomonadota bacterium | reverse complement strand
ATGTCTGAATCTTCCGCCATGCGTTTCGGTTTCGTGGCCGTGCTCGGTGCGCCGAATGCCGGAAAATCGACCCTGATGAACAAGATCGTCGGCGCCAAGGTCTCCATCGTGTCGCCCAAGGTGCAGACGACGCGGGCGCGGGTGCTCGGCATCGCCATCCGCCGGCAGAGCCAGATTGTCTTCGTCGACACGCCGGGGATTTTCGAACCCAAGAAAAGGCTGGACCGGGCGATGGTCGAGGCGGCCTGGAAGGGCGCCGCCGATGCGGACATGGTTGCCCTGGTCGTCGACAGCGCGCGCGGCTATGACGGCAATACACGGCGGATCGTCAAGGCCCTGCCGGCCGGCGGCGCCTTGCTGATCCTGAACAAGATCGACCAGATCGCGCGCACCCGGCTGCTGATCCTGGCGGACGAGATCAACGCCAGCGGCAAGATCAGCGACACGTTCATGATTTCCGCGCTGAACGGCGACGGGGTCGAGGATCTGGCGGGGCATTTCGCCGACAATGTGCCGGAAGGCCCCTGGATGTTTCCCGAGGACCAGATATCCGACATGCCGATGCGGATGATGGCGGCGGAAGCGGTGCGCGAGCAGCTGTTCCTGCAACTGCACCAGGAACTGCCCTATGCGCTGACCGTGGAAACGGAAGCCTGGGAAACGCTGAAGGACGGCAGCCACAAGGTTACGGCGATGATCATCATCGAACGCGACAGCCAGAAAGGCATGGTCCTCGGCAAGGGCGGCAGCCGTATCAAGGCAGTAGGCGAGGCGGCGCGGCTGGAACTGCAGGAGATGTTCGGCGACCGCATCCACCTGTTCCTGCACGTCAAGGTGCGCCGCGACTGGAAGGACAAGGCGGAACACTACCGCGTGATGGGGCTCGACTTTCCCAAGGGTTGACCCGCCAAGGGCGGCCCGGCGCGCCCGTTCCGCCCTCAGATCACTGACAGGTGGCTGTTCTTCAGATCGGTAATCAGCATATGCCCCGGCCGATGCGTGATGCAGAAGGACGGCCTGGCATGTTCGATGGCGACCTGCGGGGTCACGCCACAGGCCCAGAACACTGGGATTTCGTCCGTGCGCATGCGCGGCGGCGCACCGCCGAAGGCCGGGTTTTCGATATCCGTCACGCCAATGTCTTCGGGCAGGCCGATATGGATTGGCGCGCCATGCACATTGGGAAAGCGGCTGGTGATCTGGATCGCGCGGATGGCGTCCGCCGGCTTCATTGGCCGCATGGAGACCACCACCTTGCCGCCGAACTTCCCGGACGGGGTGGTGTCGATATTCGTGCGGTACATGGCGACGCATTCGTTGCGTTCGACATGGCGCAGCGGGATATCGTCCAGCAGCAGGGCTTCCTCGAAGGAAAACGAACAGCCCAGCGGAAACGAGACCAGGTCGTCGCGCCAGTACCCGCTGATATCGTCGTTCACGTCGATTTCGACGCCGTCGCGAAACACGCGGTAGCCGGGCAGGTCGGTGCGCAGGTCGATATCCTTGCCCAGCGAGGGCAGGCTGGGATCGCCCGGCGCGCCGATGGCCAGCATGGGGCAGGGCTTGGGATTCAGCTGGCAGAAGGTCTGGAAGGCCTGCGCATCCGCCGCCGGCATGATGGCGAGGTTGGCCTGGACGTAGCCGGGCGCAAGCCCCGCCGTATGGGTGCTGTGCGCGCCGCTGCGGATCGCGAGCCGCGCCGCATGCCCGGGATTGTCCGCCATTTGCGCGAGGGCGGTAACTGCCGCTTCCATGCCGAAATCCTCCACTGAATTCGAAGACCGCCAGTGTGGCATGATCGCCCGGATCGTCAAGCAGTTCGGTACGGCTGGAGCAGATCGCCTTTTATCTGACGCAATTATTGCGTCAGATAAAAGGCGTGAATTTGCTTTACCCCGGTTGATGTATAACACACGCCATGGACTGGACCGATCAGGGCATTGTGCTTTCGGCGCGCCGGCACGGCGAATCTTCCGTTATTCTGACCGTGCTGACCGAAACGCATGGCCGGTATTCGGGCGTCGTGCGCGGCGGGCAGTCGCGCCGCAACCGGGGCGTGCTGGAGCAGGGCAACCTGGTCTCCGCAGTCTGGCGCGCCAGGCTGGAAGAACATCTCGGCAATTTCACGATCGAACTGCTGACGGCGCATGCCGCGCGGCTGCTGGACCGTGCGGACCGCCTGGCGGCGCTGAACACGGTCTGCCGGATGCTGGATGTCTGCCTTGCCGAGCGCGAGGCGCATCCGGCGCTGTTCGCGGCGACGGTTGCGGCCATCGAGGCGCTGGATCACGATGACTGGGCGGCGCATCTGGTGGTCTGGGAAATCGGCCTGCTGGGCGAGCTCGGCTTCGGTCTCGATCTCTACTGCTGCGCCGTGACGGGGACAACCGACGACCTGGCCTATGTCTCGCCGCGCAGCGGCCGCGCGGTGTCCCGGTCCGCAGCGGAACCCTGGCGCGACAGGTTGCTGGCCCTGCCGTCCTTCCTGACCGGCAACGGGAAGGCGGGGTTGGGGGATATTATCGACGGGCTGACCCTGAGCGGATATTTCCTCGAACGGCATGTCTATCAGCCGCAGGGCCTGCGCTTGCCCGATTCGCGCGAACGGTTGCTTGAGGGCATGCGCAGAAAGTTCCGGGAGGGGCCGGCAAAACTCGACGATTGATACCAGATGTGGCATATAACACGCATGTCCAATGCCCTATCTGGTTAGAGTTTCCTGTCATGGCCCAGTCTTCCGAAGCCGGTGAAATCCGGATCGCCCCCTTTTCCGAGGCGCTCGGCGAGCGCTATCTGTCCTATGCGCTGTCGACGATCATGTCCCGGTCGTTGCCCGACGTTCGTGACGGTCTGAAGCCTGTCCATCGTCGGCTTCTCCATGCGATGCGCGAATTGAAGCTCGATCCCGCGTCGGGCTTCAAGAAATGCGCCCGTATCGTCGGTGACGTGATGGGCAAATACCATCCTCACGGCGATCAGGCGATCTATGACGCGATGGTGCGCCTGGCGCAGGATTTTGCCGTGCGCTATCCGCTGGTCGACGGGCAGGGCAATTTCGGCAATATCGACGGCGATAACGCGGCGGCGATGCGCTACACCGAGGCGCGGCTGACCGATGTCGCTGTCGCCCTGCTCGAAGGCATCGACGAGGATTCCGTTGATTTCCGCGAGACCTATGACGGCGAGGGCGCCGAACCGGTGGTTCTACCGGCTAATTTCCCGCATCTGCTGGCGAACGGCGCATCGGGTATCGCCGTCGGTATGGCGACCAATATCCCGCCGCACAATGCCGGCGAACTGTGCGATGCGATCGCGCATCTGCTGAAATTCCCCAACGCAAGCATCGACAAACTGGTCCAGTTCGTGCCGGGACCGGATTTTCCGACCGGGGGAGAACTGGTCGAGGACCGTGCGTCGGTGGTCGAGGCCTACACGACAGGTCGTGGCGGCCTCCGCGTTCGGGGGCGCTGGCACACCGAGGATCTCGGCCGTGGTCTTTATGAGATCGTCGTTACGGAAATACCCTATCAGGTGCAGAAGGCGCGCCTCGTCGAGCGCGTCGCCGAGCTGCTGCAGAA
>JAQCHR010000426.1 GCA_027619655.1 Pseudomonadota bacterium | reverse complement strand
CGTATCCTGCGGCGTCAGGGGGATTTCCGCATGACTTCAAACACAACGGTCGATCCGGCGGAGGTGGAGAAATTCGCGGCGCTGGCGGCGGTATGGTGGGACCAGGCAGGACCATTCAAGCCGCTGCACCGGCTCAACCCGATCCGGCTGCGCTTCATCCGCGACCGCCTCGCCCGGCGCTTCGGGCGCGATGTCAACGCCGAACGCCCGCTGGCAGGGCTGCACATTATCGATATCGGCTGTGGCGGCGGGCTGCTGGCCGAGCCGCTGACCCGCCTGGGCGCATCGGTGACCGGCATCGATGCGACGGAAAAGAATATCAGTATCGCCAGGATCCACGCGGCGGAAATGGGCCTGGACATCGATTACCGGGTCGCCACGGCGGAATCGCTGGCCGACGCCGGCGAACGGTTCGATGCCGTGCTCAACATGGAAGTGATCGAACATGTCGCCAATGTGGGCCTGTTTCTCGCGGCAACGGCCGAACTGACGAAACCGGGTGGCGCAATGTTTCTCGCAACGCTGAACCGGACCGCAAAATCCTATGCGCTGGCCATTATCGGCGCGGAATACCTGCTGCGCTGGCTGCCGAAGGGAACCCATGACTGGCAACGCTTCGTCAAACCGTCGGAACTGGCGTCCGGGTTGCGGTCGGCGGGCATGGCCATCGCGGAGATGACGGGCGTCGTCTATAACCCGTTTTCGGATCGCTGGTCGCTCGATACAAATGACCTGGCGGTCAATTACATGGCGGTCGCGGAATGGCGGCCCGTCGAAACAGGCCCGGACGGCAACTCAGTCATCCGTTGAGGGCACCCAGGGAATTTTCCCGAACTCGATGCCTTCTTCCACCAGTTCCGTCGCTTCTTCGGCCGTCGCTTCACCGTAGATATTGCGCCGGTCGGCTTCGCCGTAATGGATCTTGCGGGCCTCCTCGGGGAATTCCGTACCGACATAGTCGCAATTCTGTTCGACGGCGCTGCGCAGTTCCAGCAAAGCCGCGCGGATGTCTGCCGGGGACGGCATGTCATGGCTTGTCCCGCGGCTCGACCCCCTGGAAATATTGGGCGCCATGACGCCTTTTTCGATCTTCGTACCGCCGCAACTCGGACAGGAAACGGCCTTGCGTTTGACCTGCTCGTCAAATGACGCGCTATCCTTGAACCAGGCTTCGAAAACATGATCCTTGGCACAACGAAGATTGAATGAAATCATGGCGCTGACGCCTATTTCCACGTAATTTACTGATATCCAAAATAATAGATGGTGCGTTTCACGGTACCCCGCAAGAATTAAATTTCTGGAAACCCATGCCCCACCCCGAAAAACATGAATCCCGTAGCCCGCCATCGGACTGGGTCCGGCGGTTTGCCGGTCAGGTACCGGCTGGCGGGGCCGTTCTGGACCTCGCCTGCGGCGGCGGACGGCACGGCAGGCTGCTGCTGGAACGGGGGCATCCGGCTACCTTTGTCGATGCCGATACATCGGCGCTGGGCGACCTGATCGATCATCCCCTAGCGACCGTTATCAAAGCCGATCTCGAAACCGGCGAACCCTGGCCGCTCGGCGGGCAACTGTTCGACGGCGTCGTGGTAACAAATTATCTGTGGCGGCCGATCCTATCTGATATCATCGGCGCCGTTTCACCCGGCGGCATTCTGATTTACGAAACCTTTGCCGAAGGCAACGAGGCTTTCGGGCGACCCCGGAATCCGGACTTCCTGCTGCGCAGCGGCGAACTGCTGGAAGCGACACGCGGGAAATTGACAGTCGTTGCCTACGGTCAGTGCCTTCAGGAGAACAGGCGGGTGGTCCAGCATATCGCCGCGGTAAGGGCAGCATGACGCATACAGTCGAAAAGAACGGCATCATTGCCAGCGACGACAAGGCGCGTATCGACCTCGACACGGTCCACGATTTCCTGCGGACCTCGTACTGGGCCGAGGGCATCCCACGCGAAACGGTCGCGCGCTCCATCCGCAACTCGCTGGTCATGGGGTTGTATGACGGCGACCGCATGATCGGCTTTTCGCGCGTTGTGACCGATTACGCGACCTTCGCCTATATCGGCGATGTTTTTGTCCTGGAGGCATGGCGCGGTCGCGGCCTCGCCGTTTGGCTGACCCAATGCCTTGTCGGACATCCGGAATTGCAGGGCATACGCCGCTGGCTGCTGGCGACACGGGATGCCCACGGGGTGTACGCCAGGGTGGGGTTCACATCGCTCGCCACACCGCAATCCATGATGACGATCCACAACCCCGACATCTACAAAGGGTGATTCAGCGGCTGTACGCGCGGTCGTGACCCAGCGAGGGCACCATCGATCGCGCCGTGTCGACCGCGGCCAGATCAAGGTCGGCCAGAATCACGCCGGGCTCCTCGCCAGCCTCCGCCAGGATTTCGCCCCAGGGCGATACGATCAGCGAATGGCCGTAGGTCTTGCGGCCGTCCTCATGATCGCCGCACTGTGCCGGCGCCAATACGAAACAGCCGGTCTCAACGGCCCGGGCCCGCAGCAGGACATGCCAGTGCGCGCGGCCGGTGGGCCGGGCGAAGGAAGAGGGGACAGTCAGGATACGCGCACCGGCCTGCGCCAGATGACGGTACAGATAGGCAAACCGCATGTCGTAGCAGACCGTCATGCCGATATCGCCCCAGGGCGACGCGGCGATGACGGCGCGATCCCCCGGGCGGAACCGGGACGATTCCCGGTAGCTCTCGCCGCCTTCCAGATCGACATCGAACATGTGGATCTTGTCGTACCGCGCGACGATCGCGCCGCCGGAATCGATCAGGAAACTTCGGTTGGCAAAGCGCGGGTCGTCTTCGAGTTTCACGACCAGCGAGCCGGCCAGCAGCCAGATGCCGAGTTCCGCCGCCAGTGCGCGATAGGCCTGCAGGGCAGGTTCGTCGGCTTCATGAAAAGCCTTTTCAGCCGCGCGGCCCGGCCGCATTTCGCAGAGATTCGATACTTCCGGCGTCGCGACGAATTGGGCGCCCGCGCGTTGCGCCTGGCGAATCAGCGCGCTGGACGCGGCAATGTTCGGCCCGATTTCCGCGCCGGAGTTCAGCTGAACGCAGGCGACGCGGAGTTCCATGGGTCAGCCCGCGGCGGCCAGTTTCTCGTCAAGCTTGCCTGCGGAATCGAGGGCAAACAGATCGTCGCATCCCCCGACATGCTCGCCGTCGATGAAAATCTGGGGGACGCTGGTCCGGCCGCCGGCGCGCTGTACCATTTCGTTCTTCCGGGCCCGGTCCATCATCACGTCAACTTCTTCGAACGCGACATTTTTCTGGCTCAGAAGATGTTTTGCTCGGTGGCAGAAGCCGCAAAACGGGCTGGTATATATTTCGACCTTGGCCATTCTGTTTTCCAATCCTCGTCGCTGCCGGTCCGTCCGGCCGGCAGGGGAATATACGCATAACCACACTAATGTAGCGTGGAATATGGCGTCAGCCCAGCGGCCTGACAACCCTGGACAGGGTCAGAATATCCACCGCCCCGGCGCCGGCACGTTTCAGCACCCTGGCGCATTCCTCGGCTGTCGCGCCGGTCGTCAAGACATCATCGACCAGC
>JAQCHR010000425.1 GCA_027619655.1 Pseudomonadota bacterium | reverse complement strand
CAGCACGCCCAGCAGGAACAGCGCCACCAGATGCGGAATCAGCCGGCGCGGGATCATGCCCCGGATCAGGAACACCACGAAGGGCAATGCAAAGACCAGCCCGATCGATCGGCCCCACAGGCGGTGGATGAACTCCCACCAGAAGATCGCCTTGAATTCCGCCAGGGCCATCCCGGCATTGGCGAGCCGGTATTCGGACGTTTCCCGGTACAGCGCAAAGACGCGGCCCCATTCCGCATCGTTCATCGGCGGCAAGGCGCCGATCAACGGACGCCACTCCACCATCGACAGGCCGGATTCCGTCAGCCGCGTGATCGCGCCGATAATCATCATGACCAGGACCATACCGGCGCACAGAAACAGCCAGAGCGCCACGGAACGCGGCGCGGCATTTTCTGCCCGGACGGAGCCTGATTTCATCTGACGATCTCTTCCTGCTGGCGGTATCTGCACGATACACGAATACGCGGCGGTCAACCCACGCCGCAAAGCGTCGCAGCCACCGAATCTAAAACCCACTTTTTTATGTTGTTTTATTTTATAATAACACTAATATGATGTTTAATTAGAAATTATACTGTATGTTTTGTGTTAATAACGCCGCAAAACTGCAAAATACGAACCCTGGCGCGGAATGGCGCCGTACCAGGCACACAGCGGAGAGAACCGATGACACAGCAAGTTGTAACGGCAAGCCGCCTTCGGGACGGACGCGCGGTCTACCTCACGACGGGAGGCACATGGTCAGAAAGAATCGCGGGAAGCCTTGTTTCCGCAACGGAAGATGACAATGCCGCCATGCTGGCGACAGCGCAGGACGCCGCCGACGCGCAGCATATCGTCGATCCGTATCTCGTTGAGGTCACGCTCGATGATGCGCTGCCGCGCCCGGTCACGATCCGCGAGCAGATCCGGGCAAATGGTCCGACCGTCGCTTATGGGGCGACCCCGAGCGAAATTCGCCAGGTCGCCTGAATATGTACAGTTACGATAAGTACGATACCCAGCTCGTCAACGAGCGGGTTGCCCAGTTTCGCAATCAGGTTACCCGACGTCTGGATGGCCGGCTGAGCGAGGCGGAATTCCGCCCCCTGCGCCTGCTGAACGGCCTGTATCTGCAGTTGCACGCCTATATGCTGCGGGTGGCCATTCCCTATGGCACGCTTTCCGCGACGCAGATGCGCATGCTGGCCCAGATCGCAAGGCGCTATGACCGCGGCTACGGCCATTTCACGACCCGCCAGAACATCCAGTATAACTGGCCGAAGCTGGAGGATGCGCCGGATATTCTCGCCGATCTGGCAAGCGTCGAAATGCACGCGATCCAGACCAGCGGCAACACGATCCGCAATACGACATCGGATCCCTATGCCGGCGTCGCCGCGGAGGAAATCGAAGATCCCCGGATTTACTGCGAAATCATTCGCCAATGGTCGACGCTGCACCCGGAATTCACCTTCCTGCCGCGCAAGTTCAAGATTGCCGTCACCGCCTGCGAAAATGACCGCGCCGCGGTAAAGGTTCATGACATCGGGATCGCCATTCGCAGAAATGCCGCCGGCGAAACCGGTTTCGAAATCATGGTCGGCGGCGGCCTTGGCCGCACGCCGATGATTGCCAAGACAATCCGGGAATTCCTGCCGAAGGAGCAGCTTCTGTCCTACCTGGAAGCAATCCTGCGGGTCTATAACCTGAACGGCCGCCGCGACAACAAGTACAAGGCGCGGATCAAGATTCTGGTCCATGACCTGGGCGCCGACGAATTCCGCCGGCAGGTCGATGCCGAATGGGAAAACCTTCGCGACAAGGGCCCGGACCTTTCGCAGGCAGAAATATCGCGCATCGAAGCATTTTTCGCGCTGCCGGACTATGACGCACCCGGCGACAACCAGCAGGACTATATCGAGAAGCTTCGCAATAACGCCGCTTTTGCCGATTGGGTCCGCGCCAGCGTCGCGGAGCACAAGCAGAACGGCTATGCGATCGTGAATATCTCGCTGAAGCCGGAAGGCGGCGTGCCGGGGGATGCGACGGCCGTCCAGATGGATGCCGTCGCTGCCATGGCGGAACAGTTCAGCCTGTCAGAAATCCGTGTCACGCATCAGCAGAACCTGGTGCTGCCGCATGTCCGGCAGGGCGACCTGTTTGCGCTGTGGGAACAGTTGAAGGCGCAGGGACTGGCGACCGCCAATATCGGGTTGATCAGCGATATTATTTCCTGCCCCGGGCTGGATTATTGCGGCCTTGCCACCGCCCGGTCGATCCCCGTGGCGCAACGCATCGCCACGCGGTTCGGCGACCTGAAACGCCAGCACGATCTGGGCGAATTGCAGCTCAAGATTTCCGGCTGCATCAATGCCTGCGGTCACCACCATGTCGGCCATATCGGCATTCTGGGCGTCGACCGGAAGGGCGAGGAATTTTACCAGATCACGCTGGGCGGTCGCGCCGACGAGAACGCGGCCATAGGCAAGATCATCGGCCGCGCCTTTTCGACGGACGAAGTCGTCGATGCCGTGGAAACCGTTGTCGACGTGTATGTCGCGCAACGGCAGGGCGGCGAGCGGTTCATCGACACTTACGAACGTGTCGGACAGACGCCGTTCAAGGAGGCGCTCTATGGCACTGCTTAAGGATGGCAAGATTGTCGAGGATCGCTGGACGCATCTTGACGACGATTCCGCAGCGCCTGAAGGCAAGGCGATTACGGTATCGCTGGCACGGTGGCAGAAGGATGATGAAGTCCTGAAAGCCTCGGATGTGCCGCTTGGCGTGCGCCTGACCGGCGCCGACGATGTGGAAGCCATCGCCGATGCGCTGGGGACGCTGCAGCTTGTCGCCATCGGCTTTCCGGCCTTTACCGACGGGCGCGGCTATTCCATGGCGCGTATCCTGCGG
Source organism: Pseudomonadota bacterium (assembly GCA_027619655.1). GTDB lineage: Bacteria > Pseudomonadota > Alphaproteobacteria > UBA8366 > MarineAlpha4-Bin1. The sequence goes on along the minus strand of JAQCHR010000425.1, from coordinate 683 downwards.
GAACGCTATGGATACGCAGGCGAAATCCGCGCCACGGGGGACGTGCTGTGCGATCAGGCCAGCCTGATGACCCGCTGCGGGTTCGACGCCTTCGATCTGGCGCCACATGTCTCGGTCGAGGACTGGTTGGAGGTATTGGCCCTCGTGGACGTGCAGTACCAGCCTGCGGCGGATCGGCGGCAATCGGCGGCGCAACTTCGGCACGCGTCCTGATTCAGAAGCCGAGCGTCCGCAGCGTCGCCATGGCCTCGTTCAGCTGACTCATCCGCCGCGTATCGCCGAAGGCGCTGTCCGGGTGATGGATTGCCGCAAGCGCGCGGAACCGTGACTTGATGGCATCCGGCGACAGTTTGGCATTCGGCGGAAAACCGAGCACGTAAAGCGCGTCCGAACGGGTCTTTACGCTGTTGCGCAGCGGGCTGAAGGACAGCGAACGGATGATGCCGCGCATCCGGTCGAGTTCCTGATGCGCCTCCCGCAACTTCTTTTCCGCCGCCGGGACCGATGAATCCTCGACCCGTATCGTCTGCTGCCCGGCGGCCATCGCCAGCGCCAGGTTCAGCGCCCGGCGGAGTTCCGGAACCGTATGCCCGTCCGGCAACCGGACCTGGATGCGCGGTTTGCGCCGCCAGGGTTTGCCCGCGCCGGGACCGGATTTGAGCGTTATCGTTTCCCGGTCATGG
>JAQCHR010000424.1 GCA_027619655.1 Pseudomonadota bacterium | reverse complement strand
GCTTCTATTCGTTTGATGTTGAGAAGGCTTTGTTTGAAAACATAAACTTACCGGACGGACTCTTAGAGTTCTAAATATTGAGGGAATGCACCGTTTTAACGTCCTGTATTCTCGATCGCCCCTGTGATTTTCCCGGGCGTCATCGGCATCGACATATCGGTTACGCCCAAGGGTGCCAGCGCGTCGATCACCGCATTGACGGCGAGGATGGGCGATATGGCTACCCCCGCCTCTCCGACCGCTTTGGCCCCGAGAGGGTTCGTCTTTGTCGGCACCGGATTGAGTTCGCATACAAAATGAGGCGCCGGGATGTCGTCGGCACGGGGCATCCCGTAATCGAGGAACGAGCCGGACAGTACCTGGCCCGTTTCCTTATCGTAGATAACATGCTCGGAAAACGCCTGCCCGAGGCCGTGCACGACGCCGCCCTGGAGCTGGGCTTCGACAAGCATCGGGTTCACCGGCGTGCCGCAGTCATGCACCATGATGTATCGATCGATGGAGACGCTGCCGGTTTCGGGGTCGACTTCGAGCTCGCAGCAATGCGTGCCGTTCGGATAGGTAAAGTCGCTGGGCAAAAACCGGTCGCGGGCATCGATACCGCCGGCGTGTTCCACGACATCTGAAAACCGAACCTGCCGGTCCGTTCCGGAAACGGTGTAACACCCGTCCTCAAATTCGAGATCCTCGGCCGCGGATTCAAGCAGCGCGGCCGCGATTTCCAGTCCCTTTTCGATGACACGGTCCGTTGTATCGGCAACCGCGGACCCGCCGACGATGATCGACCGGCAGGCGCCGGTGCCGGTGCCGTAGGCGATGTCATCGGTGTCCCCCTGGATCACGCGAACCGTCCCTATCGGGATACCCAGCTTGCCGGCCAGTATCTGCGCATAAATCGTATCGTGACCCTGCCCGTTCGACATCGACCCGATCCGCAATTCGACCCGACCTTCCGGCAGGCAGCGGATATCGGCCTCTTCGTCGAGGCCGAAGCCCAGCGCCTCAATAGTGTTGCAGATCCCGAATCCGCGCAGCAATCCCTTGGCTGCGGATTCCGCCCGGCGCCCGGCATAGCCCGGCCGGTCGGACAGTTCCAGCGCGCGGTCGAGATTGGCCGCGAAGTCCCCACAATCGTACTCGAGCTGCGAAATCGTCCGGTAAGGCAGCTGTTTCGCTGAAATCAGGTTGCGGCGCCGCAATTCGATCCGGTCTATGCCGAGTTCCAGCGCAGCGGCATCCATCAGACGTTCCGGGGTGTATTGCCCCTCCGGCTCGCCGGCCCCGCGGATCGGACAGGTCGGCACCGTATTCGTCAGCACGCCGCGCGCTTCAAGATATCCGACCGGCACGTCGTAGACCGACGGTGCAATCTTCAGTGAGTTGCGGACCGGATTCACCGCGCGCGGCCCGAGATATGCCCCCAGATTTCCGCTGTTGATCACCCGCATCGCCACAATCCGGTAGTCTTTGTCGAACGCGTATTCCGCCCGCGAAACCAGATCGCGGGTGTGAACGTCGCTGATGAAGGATTCGGATCGATCCGAAATCCAGCGCACCGGCCTTCCGATCCGGCGCGCCGCCCAGAGCACGAGTACCTGTTCCGAATACGCGATGTTCTTTGCACCGAACCCGCCGCCGAGCCGGGGAACCACGACGCGTATATCCTCGGGCGCACAGAAAAAACAGAATTTGGCGAGGGTGTTCCGTACCGGATGCGGCTTTCCCGCCGTCGCATGCAGCGTAAACTTGCCGGTCGCCCGATCCCAATCGCCGATATACCCCCGGGTCTCGATCGGGGCGCCGACGCCGCGGTTCTGAACGTGGCGGATACGCGTTATATGCGCTGCGCGCTCGAAGGCGGCATCGGTGGCGTCCTTGTCCCCGAAAACGAGGCGAAAACACACATTGTCGGGAAACTGGGGATCGATCACCGGGGCGCCGGCGGCCGTCGCCGCTTCAACATCGGTGACGGCGGGGAGGGACACGTATTCGACGACGACGCGTTCGGCGCCGTCGCGGGCGGCATTGGGCGTTTCCCCGATCACCATCGCCACGATCTGGCCGACGAACAGGGCCCGGTCTTTGGGCATCGCCGGCTGCGGGCGGGCAATCGCGGGGTCCCCCGCTTCGACCGACTGATCCGCACTTACTTTCTCGGATACGGGGCGCACCTCCCACGGCACGCCGCCGATACCGTCCGCCGCCAGATCCGCGCCGGTCAGAACGGCGATGACGCCCGGCAGCGCGAGCGCCGCCCGACTGTCTATGCCCCCAATATCCGCATGCGCCTGAACCGACCTGACAAAAGCGACATGGGTTTCGTCGGGAAGATGAATGTCGTCGAGAAAGGTTGCCGCGCCGCGGACCATTTCGTCGTCTTCCAGCCGCGAAACCGACCGGCCCACGAGTGTGCCAATTCCGGATGGCAATCGATCAGCGAATTCCATGTCATGTTCCATGTCCCGTATTACGCGATAGGTTTCGGCGCGACAATTGCCCGGCCGCTAATTTCAGCGCAACGGCGTCGATTTATTCGGGCGGGCGGTAAACGATCATTCGCCCATCGTCCTGGCTGTCGCGCGCAACGTGGATGAACTGAACGCCCAGACCGGGGTGAAAAAATCCGTTGGCGCTACGGCCCTTCCCCCAGAATCCGGGCAGCGGCACGGGACGATCTCTCCAGGCATTCTTCGCGGCATCGTAGATATATACACCGCGCCCAGGGCCGCCGTGGCGGAACAGATACACCCGGTCTTTCCGGCTGTCGCAGGACATCATCGCGAAGTTCGAGCCGTATTCGTTTCCGCCGGGACTGCCCGAAGGTGCCGGATTCAACCATCGTTCCGTTTTGATTTCAAACACCCAGAACGCGTTGTCCCCCTGTGCAACAGGGTAAGATCCACCGCCAATATACAGACGGTCGCGGCCCGGATCGTGACAGGCTGTCGGATCGATGCCGAAGGGCGGAGGCGGACCGCCGGTTGCCACTTCATGCCAAGCGTTCTTCGCCGGGTCGTAGTAGAAAACCTGTTTCGGCCGGTAGAACAGCAGTTTTCGATTCGACGGGATAAACATCAGGACATGACCGTAACTCGACGACGGCGATCCCATCCGGGTTCTAAGCCGGTGCCATCTACGATTCCAGGGGTCGAACATCCATGGACTGGCGGCATTCCGGTTCAATGCAGAGGCGTTTTGTTGCCTGAAGGCAACCACGCCGGGCAAGGCCCTGGCGTAATAGCCATGATGGACCGGCATGCTGAAGAATAACTGTCGCACGGAATCCCAGGCGGTCATTTCATAGCCGTGGGCCATCGAAGCGATCGGTATCGGCCGGTCGGACGAAAGCCCCACAAATCCGTCGTGGGTTACCTGAAGTGCCGGCGGCGAACGGGTATCGGTACCCGGATGAAGACTGACCCACCGGTGACCGTTCACGTCATACAGCCACAGCCCATCCATATACCGGCCATTCGCCGGGTTTACCCATCCGTGCACCCCCTCGCCGAACAGGAACGCCCCGCCGAGGGCTTTTGAAAACGCCATCTTCGACGTCCAGGTGCGGCCGCGCGCGCGGCCCCAATTGGAA
>JAQCHR010000423.1 GCA_027619655.1 Pseudomonadota bacterium | reverse complement strand
AGGCTTGCCCGCGTCGTCGTGCCGTCCGCCGGACGACGAATTCACCAGGATGTCGGCAGCCTGCGCCGCAAGAACGTTGCCGGCGCGATGGAAACCGCTATCGGCAAGCTGGTGCCAAAACCCAAGGAGCTCCAGAAGCGGCTGGCGCAGACAGGCTACCCGCTGCGCATCGGTCACTACGCCATGGCGGTCGCCGCGATTGCTGTCGCTGACGGGTTCTCGGTCTGGGCAACGCTCGGCATGCCGGTCGGCGTCGCCGTGCTGCTGGGCATCGCATCCGGGATCGCGATTCCCCAATTGCTGATCGGCAAGGTGATCAAGCGCCGCCAGGCGAAATTCACCAAGGAATTTCCCGAAGGGATTGACGTGATCGTGCGCGGCCTGCGCGCCGGCCTTCCCGTTTCGGAATCGATCGTCAATGTCGGTCGCGAACTGACCGGCCCGGTCCGGGACATTTTCGCGGCGATCGCCGAGCGGCTGAATTTCGGCGATCCGGTCGAACAGGCGGTCAGCGAAGTGTCCTATCTGATGGAAACGCCGGAGCTGAAGTTCTTCGGGATCAGCCTGTCGATCCAGCGCGAGACCGGCGGCAACCTGGCCGAAACTTTGTCCAATCTGGCCGATATCCTGCGCCGGCGGCGGCAGATGAAACTGAAGATCAAGGCGCTGTCATCTGAGGCGCGCGCCAGCGCCTATATCCTGGGGTCGCTGCCCTTCGTCATGTTCGCGCTGCTGTATCTGGTCAACAGCAAATACGTCATGCAGCTTTTCGATGACCCGCGCGGTGTCGTGATGGTGAGCGTCGGGTTGGTCATGATTTTCATTGGCGCCTTCGTCATGGCCCGAATGGTGAACTTCGAAATATGAATATTGAAGCACTGCTTGCCCAGGGCCCGGTGACGGGGACCCATATCGCGCTGGTCGCGGCGGCGGCGGCGTTTTTCGCCGTCATGACCTTCTGGCGTACCCTGCTGGACCGTACGCCGGTTTACCGCCGGATCAACGCGCTTTCGGAACGTCGCGAGGCGCTGCGGCAGGGATTGCTCGCCTCTCAGCGGCGCGGCGCGGCGACGAGCCGTGGCGTCGGTATCGCCCGGCAGATCGTCGAAAAATTCAGGCTCAAGCGCGGCGAGACGGCGGAACTGGCGGCAAAGAAACTGGTCCGCGCCGGGTTCCGGTCCAGCGATTCGGTGGTCATCTACCTGTCGCTGAAACTGTGCCTGCCGCTGGCGTTCGGCATGCTGGCGGCGATCGCCTTCTACAGTCTCGATGTCCTGGCGCTCAGCAAGCAGATGAAGCCCGCCGCGGCCATCCTGTCGGTCCTGGCCGGATTCTACCTGCCGGATATTCTGGTCAGGAACATGGCGGACAAGCGCCGGGAAAAGCTGATCAAGGCGCTGCCCGATATGCTCGACCTGATGGTGATCTGCACCGAGGCCGGCTCCAGCCTGGACGCCACGCTGTTCCGGGTTTCCCGTGAAATCCGCCATGCCTCGCCGGAAATGGCGGAGGAGGTGGAACTGACCGGCATCGAGCTGGGTTTCCTGCCGGACCGACGCCAGGCCTTCGACAATTTCTGCGCCCGAACCGGGATCAAGCATATCGACGCCCTGGTCAGCACCCTGGTCCAGACCGAGAAATACGGCACGCCGATGGCCCAGTCGCTGCGGGTGCTGGCCCGCGAGTTGCGCGACGAGCGGCTGATGGAAGCGGAATCCAAGGCCGCCCGCCTGCCGGCGACGCTGATGATCCCGATGGTCATCTTCATCCTGCCGACCCTGTTCGTCGTGCTGATCGGGCCGGGCGCGCTGAATATCGTCGATGGGTTCGCCAAACTGTAGCCGGCGACCCGTGCGGATCAATCCCGCTGCAGCAGTTGCGTCAGCCCGGTGACCCCTGCGCCGATGGCGAACAGCCCGTAGGCAAGCTGGTAGCTGCCGCCCAGCGCCAGGATGCCGCTGAACACCAGCGGCCCGGTCACCACGGCGGTGAAGCACACGAACAGGTAGCCGCCCATGATATAGCCGACCTGGTCGGCGGGAATGGCGCGCGATACCTCTGCCATGCCGACGCCGTTCCAGCCCGACGCAGTCGATCCCAGCAGCAGGGCCACCACATAGAAGGCGGCGACGGGCGTGTCCTTCGTGAACAGCGCCAGCGCGATGCAGCCGCTGCACATCAGCAGCCCGGCAATGCCCAGCAACTTCACCGGCGGGATGAGACCGTCGGCGATGGCGCCGAGCGCCGGCCGGGCGACCACACCGGCCATATGCGCCGCGGCATAGATCCCGGCGGCCTGCGCGCTGGACAGGCCGATTTCCTGGTACAGATAGGCGACGAGAAAGGTGGAAAGCGCGAACTGGATATAGATGAAGGACAGCGAGGCGATACACATCCGCCTTGTGCGGCGTTCGGCCAGGACCGCGCGCAGCGGCGCGAGAAAGGAGCCCAGGGCGGGCGCGCGACCTTTCGTCGACCGGCCGGAATCCCAGCGCGGTTTCATGCCCTGCATCAGCACCATGCCGACCAGGCCGACGGCGCCGATGCCCAGCAGCGACGCCCGCCAGCCGAACGGCTCCACCAGTAAGATCACCACCCCACCGGCCAGCACGCTGCCGAGCGGCATGCCGGACTGCTTCAGCGAGAAGGCGATATTGCGGAACCGGTCCGGTGTGTAGCGGGCGAGGATTTCCGAACTGGCTGCCGAATTCGGCCCGTAGCCGATGCCGAGCAAAAGTTCGCCGGCAAACAGCGCGGCCACACCCGACAGGGTGATCAGCGCAATCCCGGCAGCGCCGAGCGCGAGGCAGAGCTGCACCACGCCGACCGCGCCGAACCGTCCGATGACCGCGCCGCTCATCAGCGAACAGAGCATTGAGGCGCTGAACATCACGCCGGTGAAGACGCCGATGGATTTCGCCTCCACGCCCAGATCCGCTCCGGCGATGGGCGCGATCACCGGCACTACCAGCACACTGAGCGACAGCAGGCCCTGCACGCAGAGCAGGGCTGTCATGGGAATGACGAAACCGAATCCCTGCGGCCGTGAACCAGTCTCCGGCACCCCGGTTTATCCTTTTATGTCAATGGCCTGAAACGATGGCGTCGGCGATTTTTTCCGCCGTCATGATGGTCGGGATATTGGTGTTGGCGCAGGGTACGCGCGGGAAGATCGAGGCATCGACAACCCGCAGCCCCTGAATATCGCCGCGTACCCTGCCGGTGGACGTCGTCACCGCCATCGGGTCGCCGTCGCGGCCCATCCGGCAGGTGCAGGAGGCGTGCCAGACCCCGGTGACCGTGCGCCGGACATAGGATTCCAGCGCGTCGTCATCGGTCATCAGCAGGTCCATGCTGTCGCCTTCGGTGATGACCTTTTCGATCAGCGAACTGCGCATCCAGGCTGGGCCATCCATCAGCCTGCCGGCCACGCCGGTGATGAATTTGTTGCGCGGCGTGACCACGCCGACCTTGCGGACCTTCTCGCTGTAGCTGGAGGGGAAGGTGTTGCTGCTCGCCGCCTGCATGGACGGCGTCGCATACAGCCTGCCCAGCATCCGCACCGTCTTCATCAACCGGTCGACGTCGCGCCGGTC
>JAQCHR010000422.1 GCA_027619655.1 Pseudomonadota bacterium | reverse complement strand
GGATCCTTCCAGAATGCTGATTTCCGCCAGGATGCCGCCTTCGAGATTCTGTACCACCTGCATCTGGCTGGACGGGATAACCCGGCCCTCGCCGCGCGTCACCTCGTCCAGGACCGCGCCATGCGACCACCAGAGAAAACTGGCGAAGAAGGCCACGACGACGAACAGCAGGATGTGCGCCAGCGGCCCGGCGCCCTGCCCGGCCGCATTATCCCGTCCCATATCCCAATGTGTCTGCACACTCACGGCATCAGCTCCACGCGGCCTGGATCTGCCCGCCCTGCAGGGCTTCCAGCACATCCTGCTTGGGACCGTCCGCGACGACGCGGCCGCCATCGATCACGATCAGCCGGTCGACCAGCGATAGCATCGATCCGCGATGCGTCACCAGAAGCAGTGTCTTGTCGTCGATCATATTCGCCAGGCGCGCCTTGAACCGCCCTTCGGACGTATTGTCCATATTGCTGGTCGGTTCGTCGAACAGCATGATCGGCGGGTCGCGCAGCAGCGCCCGCGCAACCGCAACCGACTGCCGCTGACCGCCGGAAACGAACTGTCCGCGTTCGCCGACCGGCATGTCATAACCCGACGGATGGCGGCTGACGAATTCCTCAACCCCTGTGATCCGCGCCGCGCGGCGGATGGTTTCGTCATCCGTATAGGGCGCGCCGATCGCGATATTGTCCCGGATCGACCCGAAGAACAGATACACATCCTGCGGCACGCTGCCGATGCTGCGCCGCAGGTCGGCCGGGTCGATCTGCCGGACATCGGTCCCGTCCACCAGCACGGCGCCCTCCGAAGGTTCATACAGCGCCATCACAAGGCGCTGGATGGTGCTCTTCCCGGATCCGATGCGGCCGATCAGGCCGACCTTTTCGCCCGCCTCGATCTTGAAGGAAACATCGTCCAGCGCCGGTGAATCCTGGCCCGGATAACTGAAGGTCACGTTGCGGAATTCAATCTGACCGCGGATATGGGAGCGCTGGACGAAACTGCGCCCGAAGGGCCGCTCGACCGGCGTCTGCATCAGTTGATCCAGCGCCTGCAGGGACGCGCGCGCCTGGTGATAACGCGACAGGATCCCCGCGACCTGCCCGAGCGGCGCCATCGCCCGGCCGGTCAGTATGGTGCAGGCGACCAGGCCGCCGACCGACAGCAGGCCTTCGTTGATCATGTAAACGCCGTAGATTATGACGCCAACCGACACCAGGCTGGCGGCCGCCGTGGAAAAGTTCGTCGCCAGCGCCGAAATCGTATGCGCCTTGACCGACGACCGCGCCGTCGTTTCCACGAAGGCTTCCCAGTTGCGCTGCATCCTGCCTTCGGAACCGGTGCTCTTCACCGTCTCGATGCCGCTGATCGCCTCGACCAGCAGGGCGTGGCGCTGCTGGGCCTCACGATAGGATTGCTGCGAAATGAGCCGCAGCGGAATCTGCATCAGGATCCCGATGATCATGACGACAGGCACCGCCACCAGCGGCACGACGGCGATCGACCCGCCGACGATGTAGACGATGAAAATGAACAGGAAAATGAACGGCAGGTCGACGATGGCGACCAGCGACGAGGAGGTGAAAAACTCCCGCAGGCTTTCGAATTCGCGCATGCTGCTGGCCAGCGCCGGTCGCCCCCGGCCGGTCCGCCATTTTCATGCCCAGCACCTGCTGGAACAGCCTGCCGGCGATACGGGTATCGGCCGACTTTCCCGCAGCATCGACAAAATAGCTGCGCAGCATTTTCAACACAAAATCAAATACATAGACCGTCACGACCCCGGTCGCCAGAACCCACAGGGTCTCTTCGGCGAAATTGGGGACGACCCGGTCATAGACGTTCATCACGAACAGCGGACCGGCCAGCGCAAAGGAATTGACCAGCAGCGCCGCGACCACGACCTCAATATAGATCCGCCAGGACCCCAGTAGCGTGCCCCAGAACCATCCCCGGGGATTCGCCACGGCGATCTCATCGGAGCGTTCGTCGAAGCGGAATTCGGGTCGTGCAAATAGCGTATAGCCGTCATAGGCCGCCTCGAGCTCCGTGACCGGCACCTCGCGCGCGCCGACACCCATTTCCGGCAGGATGATATGCGCCAGCCCGTCATCGGAAATGGCTGTCAGGACGCAGGACCGCTGGTTCTGCAGCAGCAGCACGCAGGGCAGCGCCATCCGGTTCAGCCGGGCCAGCGACCGGCGTACCAGGCGCGCCGAAATTCCGGCCCGTGCCGCCGCCCGCACGAACAGGTCCGGCGTCATCGCCTCACCGGCCATGGGCAGGCCCGCCGTCAAGGCATCCACCGACATCGGGCGGTCCAGCAGGGTGGCCAGGATCGCCAGGCAGCCAAGCAGCGTGTCGTCAACTGTGCCCGGCGTCGGCTTCACCAGCCATTCCGGCCGCCCGCGCTTCTTGTCCGATTCCGACTGTTCGAGAAATTCCTCCAGGTGGAAATCGTCTTCCCGGCGGCCGCCGGAACGGCGTTCCGTTTCGCGACGGTCCAGTTCAAGCGTATCGTCATCCGAAGCATTATCGGCATTCAGGAGGTCGCGCGCGCCCTGCCCGGCGCGCGGGTCGCCCTTTCCGGCGGCGCCGCCAAGCAGGCCGGGCGCATCGTCTTCCTGCAATCCCGAATCGCCGGTTTCCGGCTCTTCCTCGGGTCTGTCCTGCAACGCCATCAAATCTCCGAACCGGCAAATGACATCGGTACAATTCCGCACCGTCTACATACAGGGATTCATTAATATTTGCGACACCAGCGGCGCCCCGTTCCCGACCGGTCGCGCAACTGTGAACCGCCGGGATCAGATCGCCGGCTGGTCATCCTGGACATGCACCTTGCCCAGCACCCCGCCGCCATTGTCGAAGAATGTGACCGTCACGAACCCTTCGACTTCAGCGCCCGACGCACTGGTTACCGCGTCGCCGGAAATATCGACCGTATCGCCGCTGTCGCGGAAGACGCGCAGTTCGTTGTCGTCATCCGTCAGGTCGATCACATCGTTCAAATCGAGCCGCAGCGTCACATCGCCATCGCCGTACCGCAGGTCGATAGCCTCGATATTGCTGATGGCGTCGTCGAACCGACTGAAATCATTGCGGCCGACATCGATGGTGATATCCTCATCCGCCACGATCCGCAGGGTATCGTTGCCGCTGCCGCCATCGATGCCGGATTTAATCCGGTTGGAAATGATCGTGCCCTCGCCTTCATCATTGGCATCGATGATGTCGCTCAGCCGGCCATCCAGGCCGGCGACGCCCGACGACCGGTTCATGACATCGTCGGTCAGTCCGGCAGCATTGATGATGAAAAGGTCGTCACCGGAACCGCCATACAGGGCGTCGTTTTTGCCGGAGCCGAAGAAAATATCGTCGCCGGCGCCGCCGAACAGCAGGTTACGGGAAACATTGCCGGTCAGGATATCGTTGCCCTGTCCGCCCGCCGCATGCTCCGTTGACTGCCAGACGCCATCGGACAGGTCGATCATGAGATCGTCCTCGGTACCCTCCGCCGCAATGACCCAGTCGGTGCCGATGCCCTGGTCGACCGCCTGGTAACGGTCGCCATCCAGGTCGCCCGCGGTCGCCGCCCGGCTCTC
>JAQCHR010000421.1 GCA_027619655.1 Pseudomonadota bacterium | reverse complement strand
CGGTGCATCGCGCAGCGATTGTCCCACATGATGACGTCGCCGACGGTCCAGACATGCTCGTAGACGATATCCTGCGCCAGCACCGCATCCCATAATTCGTCCAGCAGCGCCTCGCTTTCGGCGACGGGCAGCCTCTCGATATAGGCATTGAGGCGGCGGCCGAGATACAGCGACTGGCGCCCGGTTTCCGGATGGGTGCGGATCAGCGGGTGCGACGGGCCGGGACATTCCGATGCATCCCGCGATGGGGCGAAATCGCGCCGCAGGACACCGTCGCTGGTATGCGAACAGTCATGCTTGCAGGACCGGCCCTCGATCCGGCGCCGCAGCGATTGCGGCAGCGATTCGAGCGCCGCATACATGTCCATGAACGACGTATTGCCGCCGGACGGCGGCAGTTCCAGCGCGTGCAGGATACTGGCGGAGGGCGGCCGCTCCACGAAGGAACTGTCGGTGTGCCAGCGCGCCTCGCCGGCGCCCAGTTGCCCGATCTTCTTGCCGTTTTCCACGACGTTGGAGATGACGTTCACCTCTGGCGGGATGTCGTCCTTCTGGCCGGAACCCTGCGAATAGTTCAGCAACCGGCTGGGCGGAAATTCCAGCGCACCGAAATGACGCGCAAAGGCCAGCAGTTGCGGATCAGACAGGTCCTGATCATGGAAAACGAGAATGATATTGTCGAGCCAGGCCTTGCGCAGTACCGACGCCGATGCCGCGTCCAGCAGCTGCGACAGGTCGATACCCGATACAACGGCGCCCAGCGGGGCATCCAGTAAGGTGATCTTCATGATGGCGGTCCGTTTTCCCGATGAACGATGCAATCCATTGCGGATTTCCATTGCCAGGAAGGTTACCCATGACGCGGCGCGAAGATCAATGGATTGCCATCCCGCCGCACGCGAGAGGCCAGACTGCGCCGGTATCTGCTATGAGCCCTTCGACACGTCAAGATGCGCCGTCCTGGAAGAGTACACGCCGGCGGTTGTCAGCTTTCACTTCGGGCTTCCGGCGGAACCTCTCGTATCCCGGATCCGGAATGCTGGCGCCAGGATGATGAGCACCGCAACCACGGTCGAGGAAGCGAAGTGGCTCGCGGACAACGGTTGCGACGCCGTCATTGCACAAGGCTGAGAAGCGGGCGGGCACCGGCAATACAGCGCTGACCAATGTGTTTTCCGGCAGGCCGACACGCTGCGCCGTCAATCGCGTGATGCAGGAACTGGGTCCGATGGCGGGTGACGCGCCTGCTTCCCCCCTGGGCTTTTCTGCCATGGCGCCGCTTCGGGCCGCCGCGGAAGCGAATGGCAACCGGGACTTCAGCGCACATCATTGCGGACAGGCCGCGCCCCTTGGACGGGAGATGCCGGCAGGACAGCTTGTTCGGCATCTGGCCGAGGGGACTCGGGTGCTGATCGAGGGCATGACGGCCAAGGCCCGTTGACATGCCATCCCGCACCGTCGAACAATGCCGCCTCACCGTTTTTGAAACCACGAAGCGAGGTCCGGCGGAATGGCGAAACTGGCCGACAGGGTTGCTGTGGTTACCGGCGCGCAGCAGGGAATTGGCAGGGCCATTGCGATGGCCATGGCGGCCGAAGGCGCGCATATCGTCATCAACTGGCTGGACGATCCCGAGGCGGCGGCCGATATCGCCAAAAAGGCCTGGGATCTGGGGGTCAAGGCGGAAGCCGTGCAGGGCGACGTTTCCAGCCCCGCCGATGTCGAAACCATCATGGCGGCGGCGGACCGGCTGGGCGGCATCGGTATCCTGGTCAATAATGCGGCGATCTTCCCCCGCTCCGATTTTCTCGACCTTGCGGAATCCGAGTGGGACGCGGTCATCGGCGTGAACCTGAAGGGCAGCTTCCTGTGCGCGCAGGCCGCCGCGAAACGCATGGTTGCGGCGGGCACGAAAGGGAATATTATCAACCTGACGTCGGGCGCGGCGTTCCGCAGTTCGCCGCGCGGCGTGCATTACGTATCCAGCAAGGGCGGTGTCGTCGGGCTGACGCGGGCAACGGCGCTGGAACTGGCGCTGCACGGCATCCGTGTAAACGCCATCGCGCCGGGGCTTACGGACACGGCGCAGCCGCGCTACGGTAACACCGAGGAAGAAATTGCGGCGACGGCGGCGCTGAACCCGCTGCCCGGCCTGTCGCAGCCGGAAGATATCGCAGGACTGGCGGTGTTTCTGGCGTCGGACGCGGCATCGCGCATCACGGGGCAGACAATGCACGTCAATGGCGGTCAGTATCTGTCTTGAACTGAAATCTGAATGAGACGACCACTCAACGGGAGGAATTGAATTATGGATGGAAATACGACACCGGGCACACCCCCGGCACTCGACGGTATCAAGGTTCTTGACTTCACCCAGTTCGAGGCGGGGCCATCCTGCACCCAGGCGCTGGCCTGGATGGGCGCGGAAGTGGTCAAGGTCGAGGAACCCACGCGCGGCGAACCGGGCCGCTGGGGCATGAGCAACCGGCCCGACGCGGATTCGCATTATTTTATCTTCTATAACCTCAACAAGAAGAGCGTCACCTGCAACCTGAAGACCCCCGAAGGCAAGGCGCTGATCGAGAAGATGGTGAAGGAAGTCGATGTCGTGGTGGAAAACATGGCGCCCGGCACCTTCGCGCGGCTTGGATTTCCCTATGAACGGCTGGCCGAACTGAACCCGCGCATCATCTTTGCGCAGGTCAAGGGCTTCGCGCAGGACGGGCCGCAGGCCAATTACCTGGCCTTCGACATGATCGCGCAGGCCGCCGGCGGCACCTTCGCCATTAACGGCCGGCCGGACGAGCCGCCGATTCGCCCCGGCGCCACGATGGGCGATACCGGGACCGGCATGATGGCCGCGATGGGCATCCTCGCGGCGTTGTACCAGCGGGTCAGCACCGGCAAGGGCCAGCACATCCAGGTCGCCATGCGCGATGCGATGGTTAACTACAGCCGCACCCCGATGAGCCGCCAGGCCGCTGTCGAGGATGGCAGCCTGCTGCCGCGTATCGGCAATGACGTATTCGGCACCGCGCCGGGCGGATTGTATCAGTGCAAGGGCGGCGGGCTCGATGACTGGGCCTATGTCTTCGCCTCGCGCGGCAACGAACAGCACTGGGTTCGCCTGTGCAAGGCCATCGGCCGCGAGGACCTGCTCGACGATCCGCGCATGAAGGACGGCAACACCCGCTTTGCGAACAAGACCATCATCGACGAGGCGATCACCGCATGGACGAAGCAGCACACCAAACGGGAAGTCATGGCGACAATTGCCGGCGCGGGCGTGCCCTGCGGCGCGGTCCTCAACATGAAGGAACAGCTTGAGGACGAGGACCTGCACAAGCGCGGGATCATGAACGTCATCGACCACCCGGTGCGCGGCAAGGTCACGGTGCCGGGCACGCCGATCAAGATGTCGGGGACGAAGGTGCCGGTGACGACCTCGCCGATCCATGGCGGCAACAACGAGGAAATCTACGGCAAGTGGCTCGGCCTCTCGCCGGAGGAAGTCAAGAAGATGCGCGCCGAAAACGTCATCTGACGTAACGGGCGAAAATCTAAACGGCGGCGCGGCCTGGAAACGGGCCGCGCCGTTTTTTTTA
>JAQCHR010000420.1 GCA_027619655.1 Pseudomonadota bacterium | reverse complement strand
CCGGTCTGCGTTGCATGAGGAGCAGATCGTTTAATGGCCGACAGGTCGATTACTGAGGAGTGTCAAAATGTTTCGCAATAAGTTCAACGAACTTCTGTCCGACGAATCCGGCGCTACCACCATTGAATACGGCCTGATCGCCGCGCTTGTGTCGGTTGCCGCCGTTGGCGCCCTGAGCACGATGGGTGAATCGCTGACAGGTATTTTCACCGCGGTTTCCGATCAACTTGGTTCCGCCGTTACGGGTGCTACCGGCGAAGGTGGTGAAGCCGGCACGGGCGAAGGGACCTAATACGTGACCTGATACCCGATACGGGCGGGCCCTGCGGATGGGCCGGGGCCCGGCCGGAGAAATACCCCGAGGCGGCGGTTGCCGCCCCGGACTTTCC
Source organism: Pseudomonadota bacterium (assembly GCA_027619655.1). Lineage (GTDB taxonomy): Bacteria > Pseudomonadota > Alphaproteobacteria > UBA8366 > MarineAlpha4-Bin1. The sequence continues at coordinate 3,225 of JAQCHR010000420.1, read as the reverse complement.
CAAGCAGACATTCACAGCCGTTATCCGGGGAGGGGCACCCATGATATTCGACAGTCAGACGGAAACCCTGGTCTTCGGTTTCGCGCTGGGCGATATCCTGCGTCACGCGGTCGTTCTCGGTTTTTCCGGTTTGCTGATTGCCGCTGCCGTAACGGATCTGCGGCGTTTTATCATTCCCAATTTCCTCGTGGTCGCGCTGCTGGCGCTGTGGCCCGTCTGGGTCGCGCTGAGCGGCTTCCCCCCGGTCGGCAGCGCCGTGCTGTGCGCATTGGCGGTTTTCATCCTGGGCGCCGTGTTTTTCATGCTCGGTACGATGGGCGGCGGCGATGTCAAATTGCTGACCGTACTGGCGCTGTGGGCCAGCATGGACGGGGTGGAGGGGCTGATTGTATTGCTGCTGCTGACCAGTGTCGCCGGCGGCGCGCTGTCCATTCTCTGGGTGTCGCGCTGGCGCCCGCGGATCGCGCCCCTGATCGGTTGGGCCGAAGGGCTGCGCGACAACAAGCATATCCCCTATGGCGTCGCGATCGCCGCCGGCGGTCTGACCGTCGCCAAACGTCTCTGGATCGGCTGAGGAGGCCCAGGCCATGCGTGCAAGAACATTGATATTGTTGATGTTTGCCCTGATTGCGGCGGGCGGAACCTATGTCCTGGCGCAGAACTGGATCAATACCCAGCGCGGCGCACTGAACCAGGTGGCGAAGCAGGCGAAACCCAAGCTGACGCCGACGATTGAAGTTCTGGTGGCGGCGACGGAACTGACCGCCGGACAGTTCATCAAGGCGCCGAACCTGCGCTGGCAGACCTGGCCGAAGGAAGGCGTTTCCGAAGCCTATTTCGTGAAGGGAAAGAAATACCCCGCCACGAACGAAAAAGGCGAAAAGATCGAAACGGATATCGTCGAGGCCTTTGTCGGTTCGGTCGTCCGCAGCCGGATCAGCGCGGGGGAGCCGATTTCGGACGGCCGTGTTGTCCGGCCGGGCGAGCGCGGCTTCCTGGCGGCGGTGCTGGGCGCCGGCAACCGGGCCATTTCGGTGCCGATCAACGCGACGACCGGGATCGCCGGGTTCGTGTTCCCCGGGACAGGGTCGATCTGCTGTTGACCCATTCGATTACCGAAAGCGTGGACAGCGACACGGTGCGCCGGGCGACGGAAACGGTGCTGAGCGATATCCGGGTTCTCGCCGTCGACCAGCGGACAGACGATTCCGAAGGCAAGGCCGCGCTTGCAAAGACGGCGACGCTGGAAGTCACGCCGAAACAGGCGGAAATCATTTCCGTCGCCAACGAACTGGGCCGGTTGTCGCTTTCGCTGCGCAGTCTGGCACAGAGCGAGGCGACCGACGACCTTCGTCCCGCCGGCCAGGCCCATACCTGGGACACCGAGGCAAGCCGCCTGATTCCGCGCAAGTCCTCGAGCAATGTGGTGGCGGTCAAGGTCGTGCGCGGCGGGGCAAGGAGTTCGGTGAATTTCGAGCGTTCGGGTGGCCAGGGCTATGTGGTAACGGGCGGCAGTACGCAGGGTTATGTGGCGACCGGTGGTGCGTCCGCACTTCAGAATACGGCAACGCAGACCGTGACGAAAAGCGCCGGGGCGCCGGTCAACCTGATCCAGAAGGTGAACTGATGAAACGCTATCTGCTTGTGTTGATCCTGGCGTTGTTTTCGATGGTTCAGGCCATGGCGGCGACCGAACTTCCGCGGGTGCGGATTGTCGATGCCGATCCGGAGCCGGTATTCCTGGAAGCGAACAAGGGGCAATTGCTGCGCCTTGTCCGTCCGGTGGATACCGTCTTCATCGCCGAGCCCGGCATCGCCGATGTCCAGCTCAAATCGCCGACACTGATTTACATCTTCGGCCGGCGGCCGGGCGAAACCACACTGTTCGCTGTCGACAAGAAGGAAATGGTGATTCTCAACACTCGTGTCGTGGTTTCGCATAACCTGACCCGCCTGAAGGACATGATCGACGCCTTCCTGCCGCAGGGCATGATCGACGTCCGGTCGATCGAAGGCACCGTCGTGATGCGCGGCGCGGTCAAGAGCGCCGAGCAGGCGGAAAACCTGCGCCTTCTTGCGACCCGGGTACTGGGTGAAAACGGCGAGATCATCAACCAGGTGCAGGTGACCGGGCCGAACCAGGTCAACCTGCGGGTCCGGATCGCGGAAATCAGCCGGGAACTGAACAAGAAGCTTGGCATCAACTGGGACATCGTCCGCACGGCCGGGAATCTTGCGGTCGGTATTGCGGTCGGCAATCCCGCCGGCGCGATCGGCGCATTGGCGACCCAGTCCGCGACGTCAAACAGCCTGACCGCCAGCCTGTCGAACGGCAGTTTCGATATCAATGCGCTGGTCGATGCGCTGGACGATGAAGGTCTAATCTCGATCCTGGCCGAGCCGAACCTGACGGCGATGTCCGGCGAAACGGCCAGTTTTCTCGCCGGCGGCGAATTTCCGATCCCGGTGGCGCAGGACGAAGGATCGGTTACCATCGAGTTCAAGAAGTTCGGTGTCAGCCTCGCCTTTACGCCAACATTGCTGAATTCGGGGCGGATCAATATGCGGGTCCGGCCGGAAGTGAGTCAGTTGTCCTCCGCCGGTGCGGTGCAGGTGACGGGGTTCAATATTCCCGCGCTGACCACAAGGCGGGCGGAAACCACGGTGGAACTCGGCAGCGGGCAAAGCTTCGCTATCGCCGGCCTGTTGCAGGCGACCACCAACCAGTCCGTCGAGGAGTTTCCGGGGCTGGCGCAATTGCCGGTCATCGGGCCGCTGTTCCGGTCGACCCAGTTCCAGAAATCCGAGAGCGAACTGGTGATCATTGTGACGCCCTATATCGTCCGCCCGGTCAGCACGCAACTGGCGTCGCCGACGGATGGGTTCTCGCCGCCGCAGGCTGCGGAGCGGGTCCTGCACGGCGCCAATTACCGGGCGACCCCCGCCGGGCCGAGCTTCTCGCCCCTGGATGGCGAAGGTTCTCCCGGTCTTATCGGACCGGCCGGGTTCATACTGGATTAAGGAGCAGGCGATGCGTGTGCTGGTTATGACTTTCATGCTGTTCGTCGTCGCGGGATGCAACGCGACGGCCGACAGGACCGTGACCGAATACAAGAAGGTCAACAAGGTCGACTTCGTCCGCTTCGATCACGAAGTAATGTACCGGAACGGCGAGGCCCGGCCGTCCGCTGCGGAAGAGGAACGCCTAAACACGTTCCTGCAGAA
>JAQCHR010000010.1 GCA_027619655.1 Pseudomonadota bacterium | reverse complement strand
GGTTTTCATTGACGGCGAGGTTGGAACGACAGGGCTGCAGATTCATGCGCGGCTCAAGGATCGCGCAGATATCAAGCTGTTGCATCTCTCGGAGGCCGAACGCAAGGACCCTGCATATCGCCGGGATGCGCTGAATGATGCCGACCTGTCGATCCTCTGCCTGCCGGATGCGGCGGCGCGCGAGGCGGCGGCGCTCATCACGAACCCGAATGCGCGTTTGATCGACGCCAGTACGGCGCATCGTGTCGCGGATGACTGGGTTTTCGGTTTCTCGGAACATTCCGCGAAACAACGTGCCGCCATCGCTGCCGCGAAACGGGTCAGCAATCCCGGCTGTTACGCCGTAACAAGTATTGCGATGCTGTATCCGCTCGTGTCCGCGGGCATCCTGGCGGCGGATACGCCGATTACAATCAATGCGGTTTCCGGCTATAGCGGCGGCGGCAAGGGCATGATTGCCTCCTATAAGGATCAGGCTGCAGAGAATTACACGACGGCGCCGTTCAATGTTTACGGGCTGTCGCTGGAACACAAGCATGTGCCGGAGATCCAGCGCTATTCCGGGCTGACCAGACGGCCGCTTTTCGTGCCGAGCGTCGGGCGTTACCGGCAGGGCATGATCGTGCAGGTGCCGCTGCAGCTATGGTCGCTGGCGAATAAGCCGACGCCGTCGGATATCCATCGGACGCTGACGGCGCATTACGCCGATTGCCGCTTTGTTTCCGTGGTTCCCCTGGCGGAGAGCGCGAAGATGACCGGGCTGGAACCGGAAGGGCTCAACGACACCAACCAGCTTCGCCTGCATGTCTTTGGTAACGAGGGCAGCGAACAGGCCGTCCTGATGGGCCTTATCGACAATCTCGGCAAGGGCGCGTCCGGCATGGCCGTGCAGAACATGAATATCATGCTCGGCCTGCCGGAAGATACCGGCCTCGTCTGAGCCGGACGGTCAGGGTCAGTCGGCGGCGTCCGCATCCGCGGCGCTGCTGATCCTGGCGGCGCAGTACTTGAACTCGGGAATCTTGCCGAACGGATCCAGTTGCGGATTGGTCAGGACGTTTGCCGGTGCTTCCGCGTAGCAGAAGGGAATGAAAATCAGTCCTTCCGGGATCGCGCCATCGACGCGCGCCTTCAGTTCAATCGCGCCGCGCCGCGTTTCGACGCGGATCATGTCCCCGGCCTTCAGCCCCAAACGGAACAGGTCGCGGGATGATATCTGCGCGACAGCCTCCGGTTCCAGGGAGTCCAGGACTTGGCTGCGCCGGGTCATGGCGCCGGTATGCCAGTGTTCGAGCTGCCGTCCCGTCGTCAGGACCATCGGGAATTCATCATCCGGGACTTCCGCCGGAGGGATGATGCTGGCGGGCACCAGCTTTCCGCGGCCGCTCGCCGTCGGGAATCCGTCGCCGAAGACGATTTCATTACCGGGTACATCCGGGCCATCGACGGGGTAGGTGACGGCGCTTTCCTGTTCCAGCCTGTCCCAGGTAATATTGTCCAGCGACCCCATGACCGTTTTCATTTCCGCGAAGACTTCGCTGGGATGGCTGTAGTTCCAGTCGAGCCCGATATGCCGGGCGACTTCCTGTACGATCCACCAGTCCGCCCTCGTGTCGCCGGGCAGGTCGAGGGCGCGCCGGCCCATTTGCACCTGTCGGTTGGTATTGGTCACCGTCCCGTCTTTTTCGGGCCAGGCGGATGCCGGCAGAACGACATCGGCATGGAAGGCGGTTTCCGTCAGGAAAAGGTCCTGGACGACAAGGCATTCCAGCTTCGCCAGGGCCGCCCGGGCATGATCGGCATCGGGGTCGGACATCGCGGGGTTCTCGCCCATGATATACATGCCCTTGATCACGTCGTTATGGACCGCATCCATGATTTCGACCACGGTCAACCCGCGATTGGGATCCAGCGGCATGCCCCAGACATCCTCAAACCGCTTGCGGACGTTTTCGAGGCCGACGGGCTGGTAATCGGGATACATGATCGGGATCAACCCCGCATCGGACGCACCCTGAACATTGTTCTGGCCGCGCAACGGGTGGAGGCCGGTACCGGGCCGTCCGACCTGGCCCGTGATCAGCGACAGGGCGATCAGGCAACGCGCGTTATCCGTGCCATGGATATGCTGCGAAATGCCCATGCCCCAGAAAATGATCGCCGATTCCGCGCGTGCATAGGTGCGCGCGACCGTCCGCAGGGTCTCCGCGTCTATGCCGCAGATTTCCGACATTGCCTCCGGGGTAAAATCGACGATATGCGCCTTGAGCTGCTCGAATCCCTCCGTCTGGGATTCAACGTATTGGCGGTCGTAAAGATCTTCGGTGATGATGACGTTCAACAGGGCGTTCAGCATCGCCACGTCGGAGCCCGGCTTGAACTGCAACAGGTGTGTCGCCTGTTTGCGCAGGGCCTGTCCCCGCGGGTCCATGACGATCAGCGTCGCGCCGTTCTTGGCCGCCTGTTTGAAGAAGGTCGCCGCAACGGGATGATTTTCCGTCGGGTTGGCGCCAATGACAATGATGACGTCGGAGTCCTTGCACGCCGTGAACGGCGCGGTCACAGCGCCTGATCCGATGCCTTCGATCAGGGCCGCGACCGACGAGGCGTGGCACAGCCGGGTACAGTGATCGACGTTGTTGGTGCCAAAACCCGTCCGGATCAGTTTCTGGAACAGGTAGGCTTCCTCATTGGAGCCCTTCGCCGACCCGAACCCGGCCATGGCGCTGGACCCGTCGCGGTCGAGGATCGTGCGCAGTCCGGACCCGGCCCGTTCCAGCGCTTCATCCCAGGTCGCCTCGCGGAAATGCGTCCAGGGGTTGGCCGGGTCGATATCCAAATCGGCGGCTTTGGGCGCATCGTCGCGCCGGATCATCGGCTTGGTCAGGCGATGGGGATGCTTCACGTAGTCGAAGCCGAACCGTCCCTTGACGCAAAGCCTGTTTTCGTTCGCCGGTCCCGTACGGCCCTGCACGGCAACGATTTCGTTGTCCCGGATCTGATAGGTGAGTTGGCAGCCGACGCCGCAATAGGGGCAAACACTGTCGACTTCGCGCAGGGCTTCGGTCCGGCCGACACCGTTTTCATCGACCAGCGCGGATTCCATCAGCGCCCCGGTCGGACAGGCCTGTACGCATTCGCCGCAGGCAACGCAGGTGCTGTTTCCCATGGGATCGTCAAAATCGAACACGACCTTGCTGCCATGGCCGCGATAGGCCATGCCGATGACATCATTCACCTGGACCTCGCGGCAGGCGCGGACGCAGAGATTGCAGTTGATGCAGGCGTCCAGGTTGACCGCCATCGCCGTATGGCTGGAATCGGGCGCGATTCGGCCATGGGCGGGCAGGCGGCTTTCGGATACCGCGACCTTGTCCGCCCAGTTCCAGAACTTGGATTGCTGGTCATGCGCCACTTCGCGGGCCGGCTGATCGGCGACAAGCATCTCGAAGACCATCTTGCGCGCGTTTCTGGCCCGGTCGGACGCCGTATTGACCTTCATGCCCTCCGTCGGTGTCCGGATGCAGGATGCTGCCAATACCCGTTCCCCGGCGATTTCCACCATGCAGGCCCGGCAGTTGCCATCGGCGCGATAACCCGGATCCGGGGCATAGCACAGGTGGGGTATTTCGATGCCAAGACGCTTCGAAACCTGCCAGATCGTTTCGCCGGGTTGCGCTTCGACGGTCGTGTCATTGAGCGTAAAGGTTATGGCGTCACTCATATCACTTCCTCGGGGAAATGCTTCAGGACAGAAAACAGGGGATTGGCGGCCGCCTGGCCGAGGCCGCAGATCGAGGCATCGGCCATGGCGCGGCCGACTTCATTCAGCAACCCTGCATCCCATTTCGGATCGTTCATCAGCGCTACGGCCTTTTCAGTGCCGACACGGCAGGGCGTGCATTGTCCGCAGCTTTCGTCTTCGAAGAACCGCATGAGATTGCGCGCCACATCACCCATATTGTCCTTGTCGGACAGGATGACAACCGCGTGCGAACCGACGAAGCAGCCTTCGGATTCCAGCTTGCCGAACTCGAGCGGCAGGTCGCCCTTCGCAGCCGGCAGGATGCCACCAGAGGCGCCGCCGGGCAGGTAGGCCTTGAACGCGTGCCCTTCGGCCATGCCGCCACAATATTCGTCGATCAGTTCACGGACCGTAATGCCGGCGGGCGCCAGCTTCACGCCCGGCTGCGCGACCCTGCCGGAAACCGAAAAGCTGCGCATGCCCTTGCCGCCATTGCGGCCATGATCGGCAAACCAGCCGGGTCCCTTTTCCAGGATATCGCGGACCCAGAACAGGGTCTCGATATTGTTTACCAGTGTTGGCCGGCCGAACAGGCCGACCTGCGCAACATAGGGCGGGCGGTGTCGGGGCAGGCCGCGCTTGCCCTCGATACTTTCGATCATCGCTGATTCTTCGCCGCAGATATAGGCGCCGGCGCCACGGCGGAGTTCGATGAAGCCTTCCGGCGCCAGACCAGCGGCGGTCAGTTTCGGCAATTCCACCAGAAGCAGTTCGCGGATCTGCGGGTATTCGTCGCGCAGATAGATGTAGCTGCGGTCCGCTTCGACGGCCCAGGCCGCGATGAGCATGCCTTCCAGAAAACGGTGCGGGTCCGTTTCCAGATAGTGGCGGTCCTTGAAGGTTCCGGGTTCGCCCTCGTCGCCATTTACGGTGAGATAGCGCGGCTTTGCCCCGGCGCGAACGAATTGCCATTTCCGTCCGGTGGGAAATCCGGCGCCGCCCATGCCGCGCAGGGTCGAATCGTCCATTGTCGCCAGGACATCCTCGACATTCCGCTGCCCCTTCAGGCAGGCCCGTAGAAGGGCATACCCGCCGTCGGCGCAATAGGCGTCGAAATTGCGATAGGCGGGTGCAGCAGGATGGAAATTGCGCGCGGTCACGACGGCGTCGATATTGTCCGCCGTTGCATTGACGACATGGTTGTGACCGACTTCGGCAACCGGGGCATTATCGCAACGGCCCATGCACGGGGCAGGGACAACCCGGACCGAGCCGGCATACTTGTCACCAAGCGACTTGAGAAGCGCCTTTGCGCCCATCATTTCACAGGTCAGGCTATCGCAGACCCGGATGGTAACGTCCGGTGGCCGGGTTTCATCATCCCGGACAATGTCGAAATGCGCATAAAACGACGCCACTTCGAATATCTCGGCCATTGGCAGGTTCATTTCGCTTGCCAGCGCAACGAGATGGGCCGAGGGCAGGCAGCCCTGCGAATCCTGGATCAGATGCAGGTGTTCGATGAGGAGATCACGGTCTCGCGGCCGGTCGCCCAGCATCGCACGCAGTTCGTCCTGCGCCGCGGGATCGATCTGCCGGCCCTTGGGGTGCGACCGGGATTTTCCGCGGCCGCGCCCTGGGTGTTGCCGTTTTCTGATTGTCGATACCGTGTCGGTCATTGTACTCCGCCTGCTTACTGATTTAGGTGGGCAACAGGCTTAGAACAGGCCTTCGATATCACCGTCGTCGTTCACGTAGATACTGTTCGCCGCAGGGACCCGCGGCAGGCCGGGCATGGTCATGATCGCGCCGCAGATCGCGACCAGGAACTCCGCCCCAGCGGACAGCCGCACTTCGCGGACCGGAACCGTGAAGCCTGATGGCGCGCCTTTCAGGTCCGGGTTGGACGAGAAGCTGTACTGCGTCTTCGCCATGCAGACCGGGAAGTTGCCGTAACCCTCTTTTTCGTACTGCGCAATCTGGCTAAGGACCGCGGAATCGGCCGTTGCGTCATCGGCGCCATAGATATTCTTCGCAATCGCCCGGATCTTCTCCCACAGCGGCAGTTCCGCGGCATATAGCGGCTTGAAATTGGCGGATCCGCCATCGGCAATCTCGGCAACCTTGGCGGCGATCGCCTCGGTTCCCTTGCCGCCATCGGCCCAGTGGGAGTTCACGAAACATTCGACGCCCAGTGACTTGCAGTACGCCATCACCACATCCATTTCCGCATCGGTATCGGCGATGAACTGGTTGATACCGACAATCGCGGGGACACCGAACTTCTGAACGTTGCCAACGTGCCGGCCAAGGTTCTCGAGCCCTTTGCGGACCGCATCGGTGTTTTCGGTGTTGAGGTCCGCCCGGGCGACGCCGCCATGCATCTTGAGGGCGCGAACGGTCGCCACGATCACCGCAGCGGCCGGTTTAAGGCCCGCCTTGCGGCATTTGATATCAAAAAACTTCTCCGCGCCGAGGTCGGCACCGAACCCGGCTTCGGTGACAACGTAATCCGCCAGTTTCAGCGCGGTCGTCGTCGCCAGGACCGTGTTGCAGCCATGGGCGATATTTGCGAAGGGGCCGCCGTGAATGAAGGCCGGGTTGTTTTCCAGGGTCTGCACCAGATTCGGCATAAGCGCATCCTTGAGCAGTGTCGTCATCGGACCGTGACCATGCACGTCTTTGGCGAGTATCGGCTTCCGGTCACCGGTATATCCGATAACGATCTTGGACAGCCGTTCCTGCAGGTCCTTCAGGTTCAGCGCGAGGCAGAAGATGGCCATGACCTCGGATGCGACGGTAATGTCGAACCCGGTCTGGCGCGGGAAGCCGTTGGCGACACCGCCCAGCGAAACGACGACGTCACGCAGGGCGCGTTCGTTCATGTCCATGACGCGCCGCCAGGTAATCCGCCGCGCGTCGATACCCAGTTCGTTGCCCCAATAGATATGATTGTCGATCAGCGCTGACAGCAGGTTATGGGCCGTGCCGATGGCATGCAGGTCGCCGGTAAAATGCAGGTTGATGTCTTCCATCGGGACGACCTGGGCATAGCCGCCGCCTGCGGCGCCGCCCTTCATCCCGAAACAGGGGCCGAGGCTTGGTTCGCGCAGGCAGACAATCGTTTTTTTGCCGATGCGGTTGAGCCCGTCCGCCAGTCCGACGGAGGTCGTGGTCTTGCCTTCACCGGCCGGTGTCGGGGTGATGGCGGTAACGAGGATCAGCTTGCCGTCGGGCTTGTCCTTGAGCGTGTCGATATAATCGAACGATACTTTGGCCTTGTAGGGGCCATAGCGGAATAGGTCCTCATCCGGTATCCCAAGGCGTTTGCCGATTTCCTGAATCGGCAGCATTTTTGCTTCACGCGCAATTTCGATATCGCTCTTGGGAGCCATCCCGTCCCCTCCTATGTGCATGTACAGCGCGCCGGGCGGCGCGCTCACTGGTTGATTTCCCGATTTTGACGATTTCCGAGTACTTTACCAAATAATTTTGCGCTACGGTATCGCCAAGGGTATCTGCGTTATTTTCAAAAGCCGTTGCCGGGTTAATATCACGCGCGGACACGCTGTGTACGCGATTTTTTACCATGTGCATAAAAAGACTGCTATTTCCAGGATTTTGGGGGATGCAATGAAGTGGATTGAGGTAAACGGCGCAAGCCTGCGTTATGAACTGAGCGGGCAGGGGCGCGAGACTCTCGTGCTCGTCCATGAACTCGGCGGAGCGCTGGAAAGCTGGGACGATGTACTCCCAGAGTTGCAGAAGCGATTTCGCGTATTGCGTTACGATCAGCGCGGCTTCGGACTGTCCGAGAAGGCCAAGGGGACGCTGGCGCTGGACACGATGGCGGACGATCTTGCGGCGTTGCTGGATGGCCTGGGGATAACGGCGCCATGCCATGTCACGGGACTGGCGCTCGGCGCCGCGATCGCTCTTGGATTCGCCGCGCGCTATCCGGCCAAAGTGAAGAAACTGGTGATCAGCAGCCCGGCCACCGGTGTGTCGAAGGACAGAAGCGCGCAGGTTCTGGAGCGGGCGGACGCGGTCGAGCGCGACGGCATGCGTGCCCAGGTTCAGGCCAGCCTGGACCGGTCCTATCCGGAGATATTGCGCGGAAACCGCGAGCGCTACGAACTTTATCGGTTGCGCTGGCTCGCGAACGATCCTGCCGGTTTTGCCGCGATCAACCGGATGCTGGCCGATATGGATATGACCGATGACTATGGCAAGGTCGCCTGTCCGACACTGGTTATTTCTGCCAAACACGACCTCTTGCGCCCGCCCGCGATGATCGAGCCGATCGCCCGAAAAATTCCCGGCGCGCGCTATGTCGAAACCGAATCCGGCCATTTCATGGCGGTCCAGACGCCGGAACTCTGGCTCGAGACCGTCCTGCCGTTCCTGACAGAAGCCTGATCCAAACCTTCAATACAAGACCACGACTAGGGGAGACCATAAAATGGCACTTATCGAACAACACGTTATGATTCCCACGCAATTCGGCGAGGCTCCCGGCTTCACTGCCGTGCCGGACGAACCGGGGCATTTCCCGGCAATCATTTTCTATATGGATGCGCCGGGGTACCGCGAGGAATTGCTGAACCATGTTCGCCGCATCGCCAAGCAGGGCTATTTCTGCGTCATATTCGACATGTATTACCGGCTGGGCACGGTGCGCTTCAATCTGCCACGCCGCGATGACGGCATGTCTGGGGTGATTCGCGCTTCCATGAATCATCTGACGATCCAGCGGGTCGTCGAAGATACCGGTGCGGTGCTTGCCTATATCGATGCGCAGGACAAGGCGTCGCCGGGCAAGGTCGGCGCCGTCGGGCATTGCATGAGCGGTCAGCACGTCACCGCAGCGGCGGCACGGTATCCGACCCGGATAGCCTGCGGCGCGTCGCTGTACAGCGTGAAGATGGTGACCGATGCCGAAGATTCGCCGCACAAGCTGCTGAACGATGCCGCCGGCGAACTGTTCTATTCGTTTGCGGAAGTCGATCAGAGTGTTCCCGAGGAGGAATACGAAGCCTTTGTGAAGGCCCTGAAAGCGAGCTCCGCGAACTACATTCTGGAGCGGCCGAAAGGCACCCATCACGGTTACATGTTTGCCCAGCGGGCAGTCTATAACCCGGTTGAATCCGAAGGCGCGTGGGACAAGATTTTCGCGCTGTTTGACCGAAACCTGAAGTAATGGCGAACGGGAAAGCGGCTATAGGGCCGCTTTCCCGGGTCGTGTCGGCGGCAGGGTGTCACAAGTGCTGCGGAACCATGGCGCTGGCGTCGTTCACTCGCCTTCGATCAGAAACCCGTGTGCCTTTGACCCAGCCTGCCGCATCGCGAGCAGCGGCTGGAAGTCGGGATCCCGGTACCAGGACAGGGCGGCGTCCCGCGACGGAAACGTGATGATCGACAGCAGGGACGGCGCCTGCCGTTCGCCTTCCAGCTTTTCCGGCTGCAGGCTGCGGGCGATGCATTGGCCGCCATGGCGTTCGTAGAGTGGTGTGATCCGTTCGACATATTCCTTTATCCAGGAATCATCGGTGATCTCGGCTTCGAAAATGCAATAGGCTGTCATCGGCTGATCCCGTTTCGCTGTGAACTGAACAATGGTGCGAGTGTAAGGACTGTACGATGAAAGCTGCCGTGATTGGGGAAAATGGGCTTGAAATCCGGGACATCCCGAAGCCGCAACCGAAGGCGCATGAAGTGCTGGTGCGGGTCCGGGCCAGCGCGCTGAACCGTGCCGATCTGCTCATGGTACAGGGAGGGCACGGTTTTACCGGCGGTTCCGTCGCCGGGCTTGAATGGTCCGGTGAAGTCGTTGAAACGGGGGCCGATGTAATGAATTGCCGGGCCGGGGACCGGGTGATGTGCTCCGGTAATGGCGGTTATGCGGAATATGCCGTATGCGACAGCGGGCGCGTTTTCCCGATTCCCGCCAATAACATGAGCTTCGAACAGGCGGCGACCCTGCCGATCGGGCTGATCACGATGCATAACGCGCTGGTAACCGCGGGCCGGCTGGTTCCCGGTGAAACCGTGCTGATCCAGGGCGCCAGTTCGGGCGTCGGGCTGATGGCCATGCAGATCGCAAAGGAGAAAGGCGCCCGGATGGTGATCGGGACATCGACCAATGCGGCGCGGCGCGCGAAGCTCGCCGAATACGGTGCAGACCTTGCCCTCGATTCGTCTGACCCCGGCTGGGCCGATGCCGTGCTGGCGGCGACGGATGGCAAGGGGGTGGACCTCGTCATTGACCAGGTTTCGGGTGGGGTCATGAATGACAACCTGAAGGCAACGCGGATTCTGGGCCGTATCGTCAATGTCGGACGGCTGGGCGGATTCAGTGGCGACTTTAACTTCGATCTGCATGCCTTTAAACGAATTGATTATATTGGCGTTACGTTTCGCAGCCGTTCGCCGCAGGAGGTGCGGGATATCGTGACGGCGGCGCGCGGTGATCTGTGGGACGCCGTCGAAGCAGGCAGGTTGCATCTGCCGATTGACCGAACCTTTTCGCTCGACGAGGCGGCTGCGGCACAGGAGCACATGCGCCGGAATGGCCATTTCGGTAAAATCGTTCTGACAGTCTAACCCTGCACGGAGGAAACGCCATGCCTTCCAATCCAATTGACATTCTAGTTGCGGATCTCCGGGAAATCGTTGCGGCCCATGACGATCCCCGGGCGATCCTCCAGAAAGCAGCGCCGCTGGCCGGCCGGCTGAAGGATGACAAAGGGCTGGGTAAAGCCGGAATACTATGAATGCGGTACGGAACAGGGATTTGGCATTACTGTTCTGCACGAGGAAGCCGATCATACCCTGCTTGTCGAGGTGATCGCCTGGCTGCCCGGACGTGGCGTCAGGCCGCATGACCATCAGACATGGGGAATCGTGGTCGGGCTGGACGGACGGGAAACCAATGTTAACTGGTTGCGTCGGGACGACGGTTCAAAGCCGGGTTATGCCGATATCTACGCCAATCATGAAGTTGTCGTCGAACCGGGCGACATCGCCGTGTTCATGCCGGACGATATTCACAGCGTCCGCAATGACGGCGAATCGACGACGTTGTCCCTGCATATATACGGCAGGAGCCTGGCCCATACGGCGCGCTCCGAATTCGATCCCGAAGCCAAAACCGTCAAACCCTGCCCCAGACGGGAGCGCAAGGCAGCGTGAGCGATAGTCAGGTCATGACCCTGACCGGATTGCCGTCCAGCCAGGCCAGCACATCTTCCAGGCAGTCCTGGTAGCGCGCGGCGAAATTTTCCTTTGTTCGCCCGCCAAGATGTGGCGTCAGGACCGTATTCGGCACGCTACGAAGCGGATGATCGGCGGGCAGGGGCTCTACGTCGAAGACGTCCAGGCCGGCCCCGGCGATAACGCCGGTTTTCAGGGCTTCGATAAGCGCGGCTTCGTCCACGATGGGGCCGCGCGACGTATTGATCAGATAGGCGGTCGGTTTCATCATCGCCAGTTCCGGCGCGCCGATGAGTCCCCGATTGCGCGTGCCGAGGACCAGATGGATGCTGATGACATCAGATTGCCGAAACAGGTCGTCCTTCGAAACCCGGGTGACGCCGATTTCCGCGCAGCGCGCGTCGGTAAGGTTCTGGCTCCAGGCGACGACGTTCATCTGCAGCGCCTTGCCGACGACCGCAACGCCTGAACCAAGGTCGCCCAGGCCCAGCACGCCCAGTGTCTTGCCGGTCAGTCCAAGCGGCAGATCGACACACCATGCGCCCTCGCGAACGCCGCGGTCTTCCACCGGTATTCGTTTGAACAGGGACAGGATCAACCCCCAGGCCAGTTCCACGGTGGCATTGGCGAATCCGTAGCCGGTGCCGCAGACCGTGACGCCGCGTTCCGCCAGCGCCGCCATATCAAACGCGGCATTGCGGGTCGCATGGGTGATGAGGAGCTTGAGATTGGGCAATTGCTCGACAAGCACCCGGTCAAACAGGGTTTCCTCCCGAGCGGCGACGATGATGTCGTAGGGCGCAAGACGCGCCGCGGCCGGAGCGCCGCTGGCGAGGAAATCCGTGTAGAAATCCACCGAATGGTTGGACGAAAGTTGGGTCCAGTCGGCGCTGTCCCGCGCCAGGTTCTTGTAATCGTTGATGACGGCGATACGCATGGTGCTTCAGTCCTGATTTATGCGGCCCGGATTGTTTCAGGCGCGGGATTATGGCGAGTGTCGCGCGTCAGTAGGTGCGCTCCCAGTCGATGACATTGCGCAGCGGTCGCCCGTTCAGATAATTGTCAAGATACTCGCAAAACAAGTCGATACCCTTGTGCATGTTGACATCGGTGGCGTTCGAAACATGGGGCGTGATGAGAATTCTTGGATGTTTCCACATCCGCCCTGTCGGCAATCCTTCGAATTCGCCGACATAGACATCCAGCGCCGCGCCACGCAAATGGCCTGAATCAAGGGCATCGAGCATAGCCGCCTCGTCGATGATTTCCCCGCGCGCCACGTTGATCAGCGTGCTGCCGGGTTTCATCGCGGCGAAGGCTTCGGCATTCAGGAGATTGGTGGTTTCGGGTGTCCAGTGGCAGCAGACAAAGACGAACTCACTTCGGGCGAGCAAAGCATGCAGGTCGGCGGCGGGGTGGAGTGCCGAAAACCCGTCCGGAAGCGGTTCTCCCGCTGCAGGCGCCGTGCGTTTCGTGCCGACGACATTCATGCCGAGCGCGCTGCACAGCCGCCCGACCTCGCGACCGATACCCCCGGCGCCGATAATGCAGGCGGTCTTGCCCCGGATCATCACGGCGCGGTACTTACGGAATTCGAAACTGCCGGCGGTACTGTCCGCCTCGGCATGGTTGAAATCCTTGGCGAAATACATCATGCCCGCAATGGCCCATTCGGCAATCGGTTCCGCGTTTGCCAGGCCGCGTGATGTCGTGACGGTCACGTCACTGTTCCACAGGTCGCAATCGAGCAGGTTGCTGGCGCCGGCCGGGCGCTGGTGCAACCATTTCAGTTTCGGGGAGCGGGAACGGATGTCAAAGGGGAAGGGGAAACTTGCCAGGATAATCTCCGCGTCCGCCAGCAGGGCATCGCGCTCCGCGCGCGTGCCCTTGCCGTTTGAGCCACTGGCGACATAACGGCTGGTCGCATATTGGGACCAGGTTTCCCGGTACTCCCCGTCAAACCACCCGCCGGCATCGACCAGTTCGATATCCGGACTGACGGCCTCGATCTTCTTTTTCTCACTGTCGCTCAGCCGCAGAATGCTAAGGATTTTTACTTTTTCCATCGTTGCTGCCCTTGGCTCATCTGTGGACGTTATCGGTTCCCCCGTACGCTGTGCCTGGGGAGCGTTGCTTCTTTCATAACTATAGGGTCCGCGACCGGCAATCGTAACCGCCCGGCTCAGGCATTCACGATAAACGTCAAACGGATTTCCCGTCGGCGCCGCTGACTCAGGTCAAGGTTGCCGAGCCGCCATATTGTCATTATCGATTGGCTGTCGCTGCATGGCGCATTATGTGCGGCAATCCGGCCCGAAAAAGGCGCGATGAGTCACCCGGACATATTCTTCGACGTATTGATTTTCCTGCTCGCGGCGGTCGTGGTTGTCCCGGCACTGCGGTTCCTGCGGTCCAGCCCCGTGCTTGGCTATCTGGCGGCCGGAATCCTTGTCGGGCCGCACGGGTTGGCGATCATTCAGGAATCCGAAAATGCCAGCACGCTGGCGGAGTTCGGTGTCGTTTTCCTTCTTTTCATGATCGGCCTTGAACTTTCAGTGGCCAGACTTCGGACACTCGGCCGGTACGTATTCGGTCTTGGCTCGGCCCAAGTTCTGGTGTCGGCGCTACTGATCGGCGGCGTCGCGTTAACCCTCGGGTTTGGCGGCGAGGAGGCGGCGATCATTGGCGGTGGCCTCGCCCTTTCCTCCACAGCATTTGTTCTGCAACTCCTTATCGAACGCGGTGAGCGCGCCACGCATTTCGGCAATGTCTCATTCGCCATCCTGCTCCTTCAGGATATTGCCATTGTACCCTTGCTGATGCTGTTGATGTTGTTTGAGCAGGGAAGCGACTCGTTTTTTACGGCGATGTCGCTGGCGGCTCTCAAGGCGGCCGCTGCGCTGGCTGTTGTTGTCGTCGTGGGGCGTATCGTATTACGGCCGGTGTACCGGATCGTGGCCGGATCGCGCAGTTCGGAACTTTTTGTCGCCACCACCCTGCTTGTCGTGCTCGGAACCGGCTGGCTGATGTCGCTTGTGGGTGTGTCAATGGCGCTGGGGGCGTTTCTGGCCGGGTTGCTGCTGGCGGAAACCGAATTCCGGCACCAGGTCGAGGCGGATATCCGGCCTTTTCGCGGCATTCTGCTGGGGTTGTTCTTCATGACCGTGGGGATGTCGATCGATATCATCCTGATTGCAAATGAACTGGCGCTTATTACGGTCCTTCTTTTGGGGTTGATGCTCGGAAAGACTATCGTGACGGCGGCATTGTGCCGTATCTTTGGGGTGCGGCCTGTCGATTCGCTGCGGACCGGGCTGATCCTGTCCCAAGGGGGCGAGTTCGGCTTTATTCTTTTCATCACAGCCGGCGGGTTCGGATTGCTGCCGGCGGCGACGACACAGATCCTTCTCGCAACCATTTCCCTGTCCATGGCGATAACGCCATTCATGGCCTTTCTGGGCGGTAAAATTTCCGCGCGCTACGCAGCGAAAGGCGAAAAGGCGGCGGACGGTCCGGAAATCATCGAGGAGATGCTGCACGATCATATCCTGATCGTCGGATTTGGCCGTGTCGGCCAGACAGTTGCGAATGTCCTCTCCGCCGCCGGGCTCCCCTATGTCGCGCTGGACATGGACTCCGCGCGCATCAGGGAATGCCGGACAAAGGGCATACCGGTGTATTACGGCGACGCCGCCCGCTTTGAAATTCTGGATGCCGTCGGCACAAAAAATGCCCGCAGCGTGGTCGTCACCCTGGATCAGCCGATCACCGCGGATCGCGTTGTCTCCGCGGTTCAGGCCCTGTTTCCCGGGCTGCCGATCTACGCCAGGGCCCGCGATCTGCCGCACAGCCGCCGCCTCAAGGCGGAAGGGGTTACCGAAGCGGTACCTGAAACACTTGAAGCAAGTCTGCAGCTTGGTGTGATTGTCGCCACGGCGATGGGGATCAGTGCCGACGAGGTGACTGGGATCATCCAGACATTCCGGCAGGAAGACTATGAATCCGTTGAGGAAATCGAGTAACGTCCGCTGAAGCCGGATTGTGACCTCCGGCACTTGACGGAATACAGTGGGCGCGCAAGGCGGCAAAGGGGTTGAGGATGTTGAGCAGTTGGGCCGGGCAACGGTCTGTCGCCGCGGTCGGCGGTGCAGTGTTTGTCATCGTGGCAAGCTATGCGGTCCGGCCTTTTCTGGCAGAGGCCTGGCAGGTAGCCGGTAGCGCCGAGCTCTACTGGGTTGGTATCGCCGGCGCGGTAATGCTGTTCGTTCCAGCGGCATACGCCCTCGTGAAACGGGGCGGCGATACCGTCATGCCTCGGCGGTGGCTGATCGCTCATATTGTGGCAGGCATTTGCGGTGCCGTCCTTGTGACGGTTCACAGTGCCGGCGGTTGGTCGCGGCCGCCTGCCATACTGGTTCTGCTTGTCTATTTTCTGATTTTACAGGGCGCATGGGCGCGGAGTATCGGCTCGGCTAAACTGGCGCGCGTCATGGCGTCGCGCAGTTCCGCATTGCGCGCCGAGCGGCCTGTGGACAAGGCGGCGCTGCGCCGGATTCTCGACGCCAAGACGGCGCTGCTGAAAAAGCTGGATCCCGAAGCCGACGAAGCACTGTTCTCGCCGAACCGGTCCCACTGGTTCCGGCATCCTTTTCTGGCCCTCTCATATACCCGGCTGGCGCATCAAGAGGCGATGATCATCGGCGCGCGTGGCACAGTCGGTCGTGACATTGTCAACTGGCGGCGGCTGCACCTGCTCGTCGCCGTATCTCTGTTCGGCGGCATTGCGATCCATGTCATTACGGTGACGTTCTTTGCCGGCTATGTCGCCGATGGCGGACCGATAACATGGTGGCACCTTGCCGCCTGGGGCGGATGAGAATGCCGGATTCAGGCGAGACCATCGGGCGGCTTGCACTGCTCATCGACCTGGAGCGCTGCACCGGCTGCAAAAGCTGCGAAGCGGCTTGCAAACAGGCGCATGGGCTGGGGCCTTCGGTGAACCGGAACAAGGTCGTCTGGCTGCAGGGCAAGGACACGGCTGCGCTGGAATTCCTGCCGACCATGTGCCAGCACTGCGAACGCCCCGCCTGCCTGCGGGCCTGTCCGGTCAGCCCGAAGGCAATCCGCAAGGATCCGGCCAGCGGGATTGTCAGCCTGGATGACGACAGGTGTACGGGCTGCGGCGAATGCGTTCTGGCCTGCCCCTACGGGGCGATGGGGTTCGATGCCGCCGACCATCATGCCGTGAAATGCGACCTGTGCGTATCACATCGTAAAGAAGGTGAAACAACGGCCTGCGCGTCGGTTTGCCCGGGCATGGCAATCCGTTTTGGCGAACGCGATACGCTGGTTGCCGAAGCCCGTAACGCGGGGCGGACCATCCGCGATACGGATGACTATCTGCTGGGGCCGGGGACGGTCTATCTGGAGCCGATGCGCGCGCGGGAAACTTCGCTGCAAACCGTCGCCATGACCTTGCCGGGCAAATGGCAGGGCGCGGCGCGGCCGGCGGACACGGAATTTCCCTATGGCGAATCGGCCGATGCGCGGACGGCGGATCGCGTTGAGCCGGGCGGGTGCAACATCTGCTTCAACGCGTGTTCGCTGAATTACCACTTCAAGGGCGACAAGCTGGTCCGGATAACCGGGAATGACAAGGATCCGGTGCTGGCGGGGCGGATATGCCCGAAATCGCAGATGACCCTGCAGATCTATAACGATCCGGGCCGGCTGATGTACCCGCAGAAGCGGGTCGGCGCGCGCGGGGAATCGCGGTTCGAGCGGATCAGCTGGCAGCAGGCGCTGGACGAGATCGCGGAAAAAATGCGGTCGATCCGCGAACAATGGGGGACGGAATCAGTTGCCCTGTTTGCGGGAACGCGGGCCGGGGTCATGACCTCCCGCGCCTATGTGCCGCTATTCGCGAAATTATGGGGCACGCCGAATGCCGGCAGTACCGAAGCGCTGTGCTCTTCCGGCAAGGCCATTGCCTATTCGCTGACGCAGGGCGTGGTCCTGATCCCGAACAGCTATACCCCGGACGATATCGGCAGTGCCGGCATGTACCTGTTCATCGGTGACAATCAGGCCGAAACGCGGCCGGTCTATTTCGGCATGGTCAATGACTGGCGGATCAGGAACGGCGCCAGGATGGTGACGGTCGATCCGCGTTTCACGGTCACGGCGAGCAAGTCGGACAAATGGCTTGGTATTCGTTCCGGCACCGACATGGCGCTGGGCCTCGCCCTGATCCACCATATTTTCAGCAATGACCTGCATGACCTTGAATTCTGTGTGCAATGGGTGGAAGGCTGGGAACGCTGGCGCGACTTCATTCTGGAGCGCGGTTATACGCCGGAATGGGCGGCGGACATTACGGATATTCCCGCTGAGGATATCCGGCAACTGGCGGAAGATATCGCGACGGCGGACGGTTGCATGATCTTTGGCAGCCGGGGATTGAACCAGCACAGCAACGGGGTGCAGACCAACCGGGTGTTCATGTTCCTCGCGGCCTGCACCGGAAACTGGGCGCGGCGCGGCGGCGGTTTCTTCAATATGGCGTCCGGGTCATCGATGAGCCCGGAACTGCCGGAAAGCCGGCGCGCGCCAATTGAAAAACCGATGGTCCGGCGCAATCCGGTCGGCTGGATCGATGCGATGCGTGATGGCAAACCTTATCCGATCAAGGCGCTGCTGGCGGGCAACAACCCGATGTCGCACTGGCCCAGCCAGGAGGATGCGCGCGCGGCGATGCTGGCGCTGGATCTCGTGGTGCACATGGACCTTTATGAAAACGAAACTTCCGCCTATGCGGATTATCTGCTGCCGGTCGCGACCGGGATCGAACGGGGCGGCGTCAATCGCGGCAATGACGACAGGCGCGTGGTCTGGAATGACAAGCTTATCGACCCGCCCGGCGAGGCAAAGTCGGATGGCTGGATCTGGGTCGAACTCGGCAAGCGCTTCGGGTTCGACGACGTCCTGAAGGAGGAGTTCAAGGAACCGGCGGTATTCTGGGATCACATGTGCGCCCGCAGCGATGACCTGCGCGGCTGCACGACCGAGCAATTGCGGGCCTCGCCATACCGCTGGCGCCGCTATCCGCTGCCCAATGTGGATTCGCCGGAACTGGAAACGCTCTTTCTCGAAGAATCGGTAAGCGGCAATGAAAAGCGGTTTCCGACGCCAAGCGGACGGCTGGAATTCTGGACCGAGCCGATGGCGGAAAAATTCGCGAAACTCGGCCTGCCGGTCCTGCCGGAATTCTTCAGCGAGCGGGAACAACTCATCGACCTGCCATATCTGGAGCTGTTGGCGACAGATGCAGAAATTGGCGTGCTGTCGCCATTTGCCACGGCGACGGGGACGTCGACCGCAAGGATTGTGAATACGAATGCCGCGGGGCCGGGCGCGAAACTGCGCGATCAGGGTTTTGATATGGAACTTGTCACCGGCCGCGCGGCGGCGCCGCATTTCCACAGCTGGACCCATTACGCCTGGCAGGCCCAGGAAATGTGGGCGGACATGTATGTGCAACTGCATCCGGAACGCGGCGCCGAACTGAACATCGCCGATGGCGACCGGGTTCGTATCACCACGGCGCATGGCTCGGTCGAGGCGGTTGCCTGGCTGACACCCGGCATCCGCAAGAGCGCGGCCTACGTTCCGATCGGCTGGGGCGAGCGGCAACCGCATAATCCCTGGAAGTCTGTGAACTTCCTGACCGATCGTATGCAGCGGGACGCCGTGTCAGACCAGGTCAACCTGAAGACGCTGTTATGCAAGGTAGAACCGGCAACTATTTGAGTACGATAGCACATTGGCTATTGGTTGCCCGCGGTCTAGGTCGCTAACATGCGGGCAATCGAACATCAGAAGGCAGAACGAATCAGGTGATAGACAAGCGCGTAGAGACAGTGGAGCAGGCATTGGACGGGTTGACCGACGGCTGTTCCATCATGGTGAGCGGATTTGGTGGGGCCGGGCTGCCCATTGCGCTTGTGCGGGCGCTGGAGCGCACCAGTGCAAGGAACCTGACTCTGATCCTCAACAGTATCCGATTCATCGAATATACCGCGCCTTCGCTGTTCTCCGACGAACGGGTCACCAAAGCAATCTGTTCCGCGGCCAGAAGCCCGGGCAAGGAACCGGGCATTTACGAACGGCAGGTGCAAAGCGGCCTGCTGGAACTGGAACTGGTGCCACAGGGCAGTTTTGCCGAACGTCTGCGGGCCGGGGGCGCCGGAATCCCGGCGTTCTATACGCCGACCGGGGTCGGCACAAAACTTGCGGAAGGCAAGGAGTCCCGGGTGTTCAATGGCCGGGAATGCCTCATGGAAACGGCATTGACGGCGGATTTCGCGCTGTTGCGCGGGCAGGTTGCGGACCGTTGGGGCAATGTCGCGTTCCGGGGACTGCAGGCCAATTTCGGCCCGTCCATGGCAATGGCGGCGAAAACCTCCGTGGTCGAGGTAACAACCCTGCAGGAAGAGGCCCTGCCGCCGAACGGTGCGGATATTTCGGGTATCTTCGTCAACCGCGTTATCCAACTGCCGGATGAGCGCTAGGAATTCTGGAGAAAATAATGACACCACTGAACAGAAACCAGATTGCCTGGCGTGCCGCACAGGGCCTCCGCGAAGGCTGGTATGTAAACCTGGGGATGGGAACGCCCGTTCTGGCCGCAAATTATGCGCCGAAAGATGCCGATATCATGTTCCAGTCCGAAAACGGCATTGTCGGCGTCGGCCCTGTCGCGGCTCCGGGAGAGGAAGATCCCGACTATGTCGATGCCGGCAGCCAGAAAATCACGCTGCGCGAAGGTGCTTCCCTTGTCGATTCCGCGATGTCGTTCGCAATGATCCGCGGCGGCCATATCGATGTAACGATGCTCGGCGGTTTTCAGGTTTCGTCGAGCGGCGATCTTGCGAACTGGGACGCCATGATCCCCAACAAGGGGCCATTGGTCGGCGGCGCGATGGACCTTGCTGTCGGCGCGAAATCGGTCTGGGTCGTCATGGCGCACCTGACGCGCGAGGGGGAGCCCCGCCTGGTGGAAAAATGCAGCTATCCCGAAACGGGGATCGGTGTCGTCGATTGGGTCTATACCGATCACGCTGTCGTCCAGGTGACACCCGACGGGTTCCTGGTGCATGAAATCATCGAAGGCCTCTCGCGGGAAGGGCTGCAGGGCCTGACGGCGGCGCCGCTTTCTTTCGCGCCGGATTGCCGCGTTCTCGATGTCCCGGCGCTGTAATCAGGGAGGGGGCCGGACATCATGCAGGCGTTGAACGGTATCCGGGTCCTGGACCTGACGCAGATATACCAGGGTCCCTACGCGGCGTTCCTGATGGCCATGGCCGGCGCGGAGGTGGTCAAGGTGGAGCCGCATGACGGCGACAGGATACGCCGGCAGAGTGAAAAGACGCCGATGGCGTTCGCCATGCTCAATTCCAACAAGAAAAGCGTGACGATCGACCTGAAGACGCCGCGCGGCAAGGAAATCCTGAAGGAAATGGCGAAGAAGGCCGATGTCCTGCTGGAAAATTTCGCGCCGGGAACCATGGACCGGCTGGGACTGGGCTGGTCGGTGATGCGGGAACTCAATCCGCGACTGATATATGCCTCCGCCACCGGTTATGGCCTCTCCGGCCCGGATCGGGACCAACTCGCCATGGACCACACGATCCAGGCGGCCTGTGGGTTGATGAGTATTACCGGTGAGGCGGGCGGGCCGCCGGCACGGGCCGGTGGTACGCCGATCGACATCATGGGCGGTATCCACATGTATGCCGGCGTTTTGCAGGCGCTGTTCGGGCGTCACGCGACGGGCAAGGGGACGCTCGTCGAAACGGCGATGATTGAGGCGATGTATTTTACGCTGAGCAGCGAATTTACCGCATACCATAATACCGGTAAGCTGTCGCCGCGCCGGGGTGACAAGACACCATCCATCACCACGCCTTACGGGCGCTATCGCTGCAGCGACGGCTGGATTGCCATGATGTGCGTGGCGGAAACCCATTGGGACCGGGTCCTGCAGGTTATCGGTCGCGAGGATCTGAGGGGCGACCCGGACTATGACGGAAACTTCAAACGGCATGACCGGGAAACCGAAATCAACGAGATGATCGAGGCCTGGACCAAAGCCCGCACGCGTGACGAAGCCTTCGGCAAGATGCGGGACGCCAAGATTCCGGTCGCACCGATACGCAACATTGCCGATGTACGCAATGACCCGCATATGCATGTACGGGGTATGCTCGTGAACCGGACCCATCCGGAACTGGGGGAGATCGTCCTGCCCGGTTCGCCGATCCGGCTGTCGGAATACGATTCCAGTGATATCGAATTTTTCCCGGAAGTCGGCCGGGATAATGATACGGTTTTCGCCGAGTGGCTTGGCATGGAAAAAAGTGAAATTGCCGCGCTGTCTGAAGAAGGCGTTATCTGATTCCGCATTGAGGAAGAGCAGCGATGGTGTCGAACCTGCAGCCCGTGACAGACGAAACAGCCTGGAAGGCCGTGAATTTTCCGGACGACCGGTCCTGGGTTCGGGCGCTGGACCCGCAGATGCTGGTGGAACTGGAAAAAGCCGGCAAGCAATTGCTGCAATCCGGCACGAACGCGCCCGATATCGCCGCGGCGTTGTTCTCCCTGCCGAAGACCGATACGGTTTTAGCTGCTTCCTACGGCGATCTGGAAAGTGGTGCGGGATTTTCCATGCTGTCTGGCCTGCCGGTGGACGATTGGGGGCTGGCGCTGTCC
>JAQCHR010000419.1 GCA_027619655.1 Pseudomonadota bacterium | reverse complement strand
AGACTTTGAAACAGAGATATTGCGCGAGATCGTCGGAAAAGTAATCACTGTTCCGAACTACTCCACCGTAACGCTCTTGGCCAGGTTTCGCGGCTGGTCCACATCAGTGCCTTTCAGGACGGCTGTGTAATAGGCCAGAAGCTGAACCGGAATTGCGTACAGGATCGGCGCGACAAAGGGGTCGACTTCCGGGAGCACCAGGCAGGCCTTGGGCTTTGCCTGGCTTTCCATCTTGGCGACCCCTTCCTTGTCCGACAGGAAAATCACGATACCGCCACGAGCGATGACTTCCTGCACATTGCCCATCGTCTTGTCGAACAGCGGATCGTTGCCTGGCGCAATACAGATGACGGGAACATTTTCATCGATCAGCGCGATGGGCCCGTGCTTCATTTCGCCTGCGGCATAGCCTTCGGCGTGAATATAGGAAATTTCCTTCAGCTTCAGCGCGCCCTCCAGCGCGATCGGATACGCGGTGCCGCGCCCCAGATACAGGACATCCCGCGCATCCACCAGAATATGCGCGATCCTTTCATATTCGCTCAGATTGTTCAGGACTTCCGCCAGCCTGCCGGGAACTTCCGCCAGCGCATTGGCCAGATGACTGACCTGACGCGCGTCCAGCGCCCCACGGACCCGGGCCGCCTCCAGCACGATACAGGCAAGCACCGTTAGCTGTGTCGTAAAGGCTTTGGTGGAGGCGACGCCGATTTCAGGACCGGCAAAGGTCGGCAATACCGTGTCGCTCTCCCGCGCGATACTGGATTCGGGGACATTGACCACGGACATGATGTGCTGCCCTGCCCGCTTGCAGTATCGCAGCGCCGCCAGCGTATCCATTGTTTCACCCGACTGGCTGACAAACAGGGACAGCCCGCCATCCGGCAGTGGCGCCTCGCGGTAGCGGAATTCGGAGGCGACATCGATTTCGACGGGAATCCGCGCATATTTCTCGAACCAGTACTTCGCGACCAGACCGGCATAATATGCGGTGCCGCAGGCGCTTATCGTGATCCGGGGAATGGATGCCAGGTCGCAACTCATCGGCGGCATGCTGATCTTGCGGGTTGCCGGGTTGAGCACCGCATGCAGCGTATCGCCGATGACGGCCGGCTGTTCATGTATTTCCTTCAACATGAAATGGCGGTAGTTCCCCTTGCCGATCAAGGCACCGGACAGGGCCGTTTCGACATTTTTTCGTTCGACGGGTTCGTTGGCGTCCGAGAAAATCCGCGCGCCCTTGAGGGACACAACGGCCCAGTCGCCCTCCTCCAGGTAACAGATTTGCTGGGTCAGTGGCGCCAGCGCCAGGGCATCCGAACCGAAATACATCTCGCCATTGCCATAGCCGATCGCCAACGGACTGCCGCGTCGCGCGCCGATCATAAGATCCTCATCGCCACTGAAAATCATGACCAGGGCGAAGGCGCCTTCCAGTTGCGGCAATGTCTTGGCGACAGCCTCTTCGGCAGTCATGCCTTCTTCCAGGAAACTGGTGACCAGATGGGCGACAGCTTCGGTATCTGTCTCGCTTTCAAAGACCCTTCCCTGGCCCTTGAGCGTATTCCGAAGGGACTGGAAATTTTCAATAATGCCGTTATGGACCAGCGCCACGCGTTTGGTGGCATGCGGGTGCGCATTCATCTCTGTCGGCAAACCATGGGTTGCCCACCGGGTATGGCCGATACCGATTTTTCCCGACAGGGGCGATTTTTCCATGACGGCCTGGAGGTTGACGATTTTCCCTTCCGCGCGCCGGCGATTGATCTGGCCATCGACCAGCGTTGCGACACCGGCGGAATCATAGCCCCGGTATTCCAGACGTTTCAGACCTTCGACGAGAAGCGGCGCCGCCGAGCGTTCACCGATAATTCCGATAATTCCACACATATTCCGGTCAATCCTTGCCGTGTTTCAGACGATCTTTCTTCTTCTGCTGCTCTGTTCGAAACGCCAGAGCCCAGCCAGGCTTTTCCGCCTGTTTGCCGCGCCCCAGTGCCAGGGCGCTACTCGAAACATCGTCGGTGATGACGCTGCCGGCCGCCACGATGGCGCCGTCCCCGATATTCACGGGAGACACCAGCGCGGAATTGGATCCGATGAACGCGCCCTTGCCGATGGTCGTACGGTATTTGAAGAAGCCGTCGTAATTACAGGTTATGGTTCCGGCGCCGATATTGGCCTTTTCACCGACATCGGTATCGCCGATATAGGACAGATGGCTCGCCTTGGCGCCGGCACCGAGTACCGCATTCTTGACCTCGACGAAGTTGCCGACAAAAGCGCCCTTCTCCAGGACAGCTCCGGGCCGTAACCGCGCGAAAGGTCCAACCGTTACGCCCTCACCGACTGTCGCACCCTCAAGATGGCTGAAAGCCCGTATTTCGGAATTGCGCGCGACCGAGACCTCGGGGCCAAAAACCACGTTTGGACCAACGGTCACGTCGGCTTCAATAACCGTGTCGAAACTGAAATATACCGTGGCGGGATCTAGAAGCGTTACGCCCCGCTCCATCGCCGCTTCCCGCTGCAACTGCTGCCAGTAGCCTTCCGCGACGGCGAGATCCAAGCGGCTGTTAATACCCTGCAATTCATCGGCTTCCGCTTCAACCACGGTACAGGTCGCGTTTTCCCGGCGTGCCAGCGCCACAATATCGGTCAGGTAAAATTCACCTTTTTCGTTGTTGTCGCGCACCTGATCGATCAGCGGGAA
This sequence comes from Pseudomonadota bacterium, assembly GCA_027619655.1. Classification (GTDB taxonomy): domain Bacteria; phylum Pseudomonadota; class Alphaproteobacteria; order UBA8366; genus MarineAlpha4-Bin1. The sequence continues at coordinate 905 of JAQCHR010000419.1, read as the reverse complement.
CAAACGCTCGGCGTCGACCGCCAGAACCCCCGAATTACAAAGCCCCACGGCCTTTTCGGCATCGTTCGCTTCGCGAAATTCGACGATCCGTTCGAGCAGCTGTCCCTGGCCCAGGATCAATCGGCCATACTCGGCCGGATCGTCCGGACGAAAACCAAGCACGACGATATCCGATCCGGCGGCACGCTGTTCCAGCATGGACAATAGCGTTTCGGTGCGGATAAACGGCGTGTCGCCATAGAGAATAAACACGGTTCCCTTGCCAAAGCCGGCAAGCGCTTCCCTTGCCGGCTTTACGGCATCGGCCGTACCGCGCTGCGTTTCCTGCACCACAACCGGATGCGGTGCGGCAACGGCGGCGACGTCGGGCATATCAGGGCCGACGACGACAATGACCTTTTCTGCATTCAGCGCCGTAGCGGTACTCAGGACATGCCCGAGTAGCGGGCGATTGCCAACGCTGTGCAGAACCTTTGAACGGGTGGAACGCATGCGCGTCCCCTTTCCCGCTGCCAGAATAACGACAGCGATATTGTCACCGTGCACCGTGAATTTCCCTAGCCTGTTGACGTAATGCTTGGTAGCGGCAAGAAAACTGATACATTTCCGAATTCAAGCCAAGTAACGATACGTTACCATTTTTTTCATGCCTGTACCTGCTGAAACCTATTACTTGCAGTAATTTACAGGTCAATCCATTACCAAATTACGAAACGCTGTGACGTTATCAACCGCGATTTGGCGGATAAAACGGAACACGGTCAGATTTTGTGGTATTCGCGAAACCACGCAATAAACTTCGGAATACCGATTTCAATCGACGTGGTCGGCGTAAATCCATAATCCCGTTTGATATCGCTGATATCGGCAAATGTCGCTTTCACGTCGCCGGGCTGCATCGGTTG
>JAQCHR010000418.1 GCA_027619655.1 Pseudomonadota bacterium | reverse complement strand
AAGCAGCATCGTTTTCAAAGTGTGGGAGAGAATGTGGGATAAGCTGGGAATAAATCTAGTTTATCGAACAAAATCAATAAGATAGTATGTTTTTTGGCGGATGGGGTGGGATTCGAACCCACGAAGAGCGTAAACCCTTGCCGGTTTTCAAGACCGGTCCCTTCAACCACTCGGGCACCCATCCGCGACGGAGGCGTGCATATCACGATTGCGGCAAGGCGTCACAGCCCCTTTGCGATTTTTATTCGCGCCCGTCCCGATTGACATAGATCAAGGCCGCCTTACCGGACGTCCCTATGTTCCCCGTGCTGGAGCAGGGGAAAGAAAGGGTGACGATGGTAATCGAACAGGTTCGCAATCCGCGCGCTGCACGAGCGGAAATGTTTGCGTTTCTCGGCACGGGGCTGCTGATCGCCGTGGCATGGGCCGAAGTGTCCATGACCCAGGACGTCCTGATGAAGGCGCATGCGGGGATCATGCTGCTCGCGGGGTTCGCCGTGCTGGCCTGGCTGCTGTACCGGCTGATCGAGGGGCTCGATGGGGTGCAGGAGAAGGGCTACAACAACGCCGTTGTCCGCGCCGGCGTCATCGCCTCCGCCTTCTGGGGCATTGCCGGCTTTCTGGCCGGCGACATCATTGCCTGGCAGATGGTCTTTCCGGCGCTCAATTTCGACCTGCCCTGGTTCAGCTTCGGCCGGCTGCGGCCGCTGCATACTTCCGCCGTGATCTTCGCCTTCGGCGGCAACGTGCTGATCGCAACCTCGTTCTTCGTGGTCCAGCGCACCTGCCGCGTGCGGCTGGTCGGGCATATGGCGCCCTGGTTCGTATTCTGGGGCTATCAGCTGTTCATCGTGCTGGCGGCGACCGGCTACCTGCTCGGCATCACCCAGTCGAAAGAATATGCCGAGCCGGAATGGTACGTGGACCTGTGGCTCACCATCGTCTGGGTCGTCTATCTGCTGGTCTTCCTCGGCACCATCATCAAGCGCAAGGAGCCGCATATCTATGTGGCGAACTGGTTCTACCTGGCCTTCATCGTCACCGTGGCGATGCTGCATGTGGTGAACAACCTGGCGGTTCCGGTCAGCTGGACCGGCACCAAGAGCTATATCCTGTGGTCCGGCGTGCAGGATGCCATGACCCAGTGGTGGTACGGCCATAACGCCGTCGGCTTCTTCCTGACCGCCGGGTTCCTCGGCATCATGTATTATTTCGTGCCCAAGCGGATCGAAAAGCCGGTCTATTCCTACCGGCTGTCGATCGTGCATTTCTGGGCGCTGATCTTCACCTACATCTGGGCCGGGCCGCATCACCTGTTCTATACGGCGCTGCCCGACTGGGCGCAGACCCTTGGCATGACGTTCTCCATCATCCTGTGGATGCCGTCCTGGGGCGGCATGATCAACGGGCTCATGACCCTGTCCGGCGCCTGGGACAAGCTGCGCACGGACCCGGTGATCCGCATGATGGTCGTTTCCATCGCATTCTACGGCATGAGCACCTTCGAAGGGCCGCTGATGGCGATCAAGGCGGTCAACAGCCTGAGCCATTACACTGACTGGACTATCGGCCATGTACATTCCGGCGCGCTCGGCTGGGTCGCCTTCATCAGCTTCGGCGCGCTGTACTGCCTGACGCCCTGGCTATGGGGCCGCAAGCGGCTGTACAGCCTGCGCCTGGTCGAATGGCATTTCTGGATTTCGACCCTGGGCATCCTGCTCTACATCACCGCGATGTGGGTGTCGGGCATCCTGCAGGGGCTGATGTGGCGGGCCTATGACGAGCTGGGCTTCCTGCAATACGCCTTTATCGAAACCGTCGAGGCGATGCACCCCTTCTACATGATCCGGGCCACCGGCGGGCTGCTGTTCGTCGCCGGCTCCCTGATCATGGCCTACAACCTGTGGCGCACGGTCCGCGGGGACGAGGCGGAAGAAACCATCGCGCACCCGTCCATCGCCTCCTCAGCGGTCATGACGCCGATGCCGGCAGATTAGGGGAAGCGTCATGATGCTCAAACTGCACAAGTTCATGGAAACCCGGTCGGTCATGCTGCTGATCGGCATTCTGGTCACGGTCGCGATCGGCGGGCTGGTGGAAATAGCGCCGCTGTTCTACCTCGGATCGAGAAGGTGGAAGGGGTGCGACCCTACAGCCCGCTGGAACTGGCCGGGCGGGACATCTATATCCGCGAAGGCTGCTACAACTGCCATTCGCAGATGATCCGCTCGCTGCGCGACGAGGTCGAACGTTACGGCCCCTACAGCCTGGCGACGGAAAGCATGTATGACCATCCCTTCCAGTGGGGCAGCAAGCGGACCGGACCGGACCTGGCCCGGGTTGGCGGCAAGTATTTCGACGAATGGCATGTCGCCCATCTGGTCGATCCGCGCGACCTGGTGCCAGAATCGATCATGCCCGGCTATCCCTGGCTGATGACGACCCCGGCGCATAGCGCGACCAGTGCCAACGCACTGAAGGCGAACCGGGCCACCGGCGTGCCCTACACGGACGAGATGATCGAAGCGGCCGAAGCCGATTTCACGGCCCAGGCGCAACCGGACAGCGACGGCGCCGCGGCGGTCGCCACGCGCTATCCCAAGGCCGTGCTGCGTGATTTCGACGGCAATCCCGAAATGGTCTCGGAAATGGACGCGCTGATCGCCTATCTGCAGATGCTGGGCACGCTGGTCGATTTCAAGGTCTATGACGCAACCGGTTCCAACCAGCGCTAGGAGGGTGACGCGATGACATACGAATCGGTGACCCCGCTGGCGCAGGTCCTGGGCATGACGATTTTCATCCTGCTCTTTGCCGGGGCCGTGGCCTATGCGCTGTGGCCGTCGAACAAGGACAAATTCAAACGCGCCGCTGAATCCTTGCTGGACGATGACAGGCTGGAGGACTGACCATGGCCACGCCTGAAAAAGACACCACCACCGGCCATGAATGGGACGGTATCCGGGAATACAACAACCCGCTGCCGCGCTGGTGGCTGACGATATTCTATGCCTGCATCCTGTGGAGCATCGGCTACTGGATCCTTTATCCTTCCTGGCCGATGATCAGCAGCTACACCACCGGGATTCTGGGCTATTCCTCGCGCGACTAATTGAAGGTCGATATCGCCGAGGCGCAACTGGCGCGCAAGGTCTACAGCGACCGGATTGCCGATGCGAAACTCGACGATATCGTGAAGGACCCGCAGCTTATGGAGTTCGCCCTTGCCGGCGGCAAATCCGCCTTCGGCGACAATTGCGCCCCCTGCCATGGCAGCGCGGCGCAAGGCGCCAAGGGCTATCCGAACCTGTCCGACGATGACTCGTTGTGGGGCGGTTCGCTCGAAGCGATCCAGCAGACCATCCTGTACGGCATCCGCTCGCATCATGACGATACCCGCGTCAGCGAAATGCCCGCCTTCGGGCGCGACGAACTGCTGTCATCGGGTCAGATCGCGGATGTCACCGGCTTTGTCATGAGCCTGACCGACCCGAAACAGGACCCGGAGAAGGTCAAGGCGGGCGCGGCGGTCTTCGCGGAAAACTGCGCCGCATGCCACGGGCCGGACGGCAAGGGCGGCCGGGATTTCGGCGCGCCCAACCTTGCAGATGCCATCTGGCTG
>JAQCHR010000417.1 GCA_027619655.1 Pseudomonadota bacterium | reverse complement strand
TGGCTCGCCACGATCCGCTCGCCCTTGGAAACTGTCCCGCTCATGCTCTAGCTGATCCCAAGTCCATGATGCCAGCTTGCCCAGCTTGATTTCCAATGCGGTGCCGGGCAGATGGCTAGTTCCCTTAAAGATGCCTCCTTTGGGGAGGCGGACCTTGATCCATGCGGTTGTTTCCTTCGCACCTTTGAAGACGCCTATGCCATCGACATATTTAGGCCGCTTGGTCATGCCGCTCGGCAAGTCGACGACTAGCCTTTCATACTGGGAATATCGACGCGGGCGGCCTCTTGGAATTGCAGGCATTCTGGCTTACCTTTAGTGGGGTGTTAGTGGGGAGTGTAGCATATATGGGTTGGCGATGCCCAGAATTCCACCCCACTGTATCCCCACTGATAACAGCTATAAACCCGAAAAACGGCAGAAACCTATATGAACAGGTTAATTGTAAGAATTAGGACTTGTGCGGAATAGAGATAACTGCAAAAATGAAATTAACAGGTGACTTTACGTACGGGACGTAAGGGCCGGAGGTTCAAATCCTCTCTCCCCGACCAGTTCACTGGTCGCCATGGGCCGCAATTAAATGTCACCGCATGAAATCCAGGCAGGCAGACGATGACGCAGGACAGCCCCTATGTGTTTCGCGCCAGCGCCGCGCCGCTGGTCACCGCAAGCCCGACGCTGAAGGTCAAGGAAGCGCATATGCCGGACGGCATGATCGTGCGCTACCAGGAACGCAGCCCCGGCGGTGCCCTGAGCGACACTTGGTGTGAAACGGGGCACAGCGCCTATGTGATTTCCGGCCGGCTGCGCTACGAGTTCCCGGACCATGCGGTCGAGGTGGGGCCGGGCGATATCGTCCATATCCCGGCGGGATACGATCACCGGCACCGCCCGCAGGCCATCGGCGACGAACCGGTGCGCTATTTCATCACTGAATTTTCATAATCCGCGCCTATCGCTTTTCCGCCAATCGGGGGTATATCCATAAGTCCGATACGTGATGGTGCGGGGCGGCTGCCCCGGAAAGCAGAGGGTCCATGTCCAATATGATTCAACGGCGGAAGACGGTTTCCGTGATGGTCGGCGATGTCGCCATTGGTGGCGGCGCGCCGATTGTCGTGCAGTCGATGACCAATACGGACACGGCCGATGTCGATGCGACGGTGGCGCAGACCGCGGCGCTGGCGCGGGCGGGTTCCGAACTGGTGCGCGTGACGGTTGACCGGCCGGAAGCGGCCCGGGCCATCCCGTATATCCGCGACGGGCTGGACAGGCTGGGCGTCAACGTGCCCCTGGTCGGCGATTTCCATTATATCGGCCACAAGCTGCTGCAGGATAATCCGGCCTGCGCCGAAGCCCTGGCGAAATACCGCATCAACCCCGGCAATGTCGGGTTCCGCGAAAAGCGCGATACGCAGTTTTCCTCGATGATCGAGACGGCTCTGCAATTCGGCAAGCCGGTGCGGATCGGCGTGAACTGGGGCAGCCTGGACCAGGACCTGGCGACCCGCATGATGGACGAGAATGCGAAACTGGCCAATCCGAAGCCTGCTGCAGAAATTACCCATGAAGCGCTGGTCGTTTCCGCCATCGAAAGCGCGAAGCGGGCCGAGGCGCTGGGCATGGGCCGTGATCAGATCATCCTGTCCTGCAAGGTCAGCGAAGTGCAGAGCCTCATCGCGGTCTACCGCATGCTGGCGGATCGTGGCGATTACGCGCTGCATCTGGGGTTGACCGAGGCCGGCATGGGATCAAAGGGTATCGTTGCCTCGACCGCCGCGCTCGCCGTGCTGCTGCAGGAAGGCATCGGCGACACGATTCGCATCTCGCTGACGCCGGAACCGGGCGGCGACCGCACCCGTGAGGTCGTTGTCGGCCAGGAAATCCTGCAGACGATGGGCTTCCGCTCCTTCGTGCCGCAGGTGACGGCCTGTCCCGGCTGCGGCCGCACGACCAGCACGGTGTTCCAGCACCTGGCGGAACGGATCCAGGGCTATGTCCGCGACCAGATGCCGGCATGGCGCAAGCAGTATACCGGCGTCGAGGAACTGAACCTTGCCGTGATGGGCTGCATCGTCAACGGCCCCGGCGAAAGCAAGTATGCGGATATCGGCATCAGCCTGCCCGGCACCGGCGAGGAACCGGCGGCGCCGGTCTTCATCGACGGCAAGAAGGCGGTCACCCTGCGCGGCGCCGATATCGCCGACCAGTTCAAGGTGCTGGTCGACGATTATATCGAAAGCCATTACGAAAAGCGGGTCTGACCGGGCCCGATTGCTCCGTCCGGACGGCTGCGCTAACGTTGCCCGTGCCGCCACGCTTTCCGGCGGCGCGACAGATGGCAAATCCGCAGGCAATGAAAAACAAGAAAGCAGAAACGCTGGACGCGGCGCTGGACCGCGTGACCGACGGATCGACCGTTCTGGTCGCCGGGTTCGGCTTCGGCGGGGTTCCCGAAATGCTGATCGAGGGGCTGTGCGGCCGCGGGCTGCGCGGGCTGACCCTGGTCAACAACAATGCCGGCAACGGCCGGATCGGCGTTGCCCGGCTGATCGAGGAAGGCTGCGTCGCCAAGATGATCTGCACCTTCTCCACCTCGAAGGATTCCTTCGTGTTTACCGATCTGCACGACAAGGGGCTGATCGACCTGGAGATCGTGCCGCAGGGGACGCTGGCCGAACGGCTGCGGGCGGCGGGCGCGGGCCTTGGCGGGTTCCTGACGCCGACCGCGCTTGGCACCGACCTGGCGGCGGGCAAGCCGGTGATGGAAATCGACGGCCGGGAATATGTGGTGGAGCGGCCGCTGCACGCCGATTTCGCGCTGGTAAAGGCGAAGCAGGTCGACCCGCGCGGCAACCTGACCTACCGGATGGCGGCGCGGAACTTCAATCCCCTGATGGCGATGGCGGCGGATTGCACCATCGTCGAGGCGACGGAGGAAGTGCCCCTTGGTGCGATGGACCCGGACACCATCGTGACGCCCGGTGTCTTCGTCGACTGCTACTATGTCGCCGGTCCCTATACGCCCGGCACGATTGGGAGGCCCGCATCATGACAAAACCGAATCTCCTGACCCGCGAGCAGATGGCCTGCCGTGTCGCGGCCGAACTGCAGGATGGCTGGCTCGTCAATCTGGGCATCGGCATCCCGACGCTGGTGGTCAATTACATTCCCGAAGGCCTCTTCGCTATTTTCCACAGCGAGAACGGCATCATCGGCATGGGGCCGAAGCCGGCACGCGAGGAGGATATCGACCCGGACCTGATGAGCGCCGGCAAGGGCCCGGTGACGCTGATCGCCGGCGGCGCCTTCGTCCATCACGCCGATTCTTTCGCCGTGGCGCGCGGCGGTCGGCTCGATGCGGCGGTGCTCGGCGCTTTCCAGGTCGCGGTCAATGGCGATCTCGCGAACTGGCGGCTGCCGAATGCGACGCGCGGCAATGTCGGCGGCGCGATGGATATCGCCGTCGGCGCCAAGCAGGTCTTCGCGACCATGACCCATACGGACAAGGGCGGCGAACCGAAGATCGTCGAATCCCTGACCTATCCGCTGACGACGCAGCGCTGCGTCACCAAGATATTCACCGATATGGCGGTGGTCGCCGTGACGCCGGAAGGCTTCGTGCTCGA
>JAQCHR010000416.1 GCA_027619655.1 Pseudomonadota bacterium | reverse complement strand
GGTCAGGGCATAACGGATGGCCTTGGCGAGGTCGGACTTACCGGAGATTTTGGGCAGTTGGTCGCTGAGACCCCGGACTGCGAACTACCATAACAGCCTAGGCCTGGCGCTTCGCGGGTTTGGCGAACGGGATGCTGCGATAGATGCGTTTGAATGCGCCATTGCCATAGACCCCGACGATCCCGATGCCCAGAACAATTACGGACTGACCCTGGGCGACAGTCGACGGTATGACGAAGCCGTCGCGCCATTGCGGCGGGCTCTCGCGATCAGGCCGGATTATCCCGCCGCGCAGAACAACCTGGGCCGCATCCTGGTATGGTTCGGCGAATATGACGAAGCGGTTCGCCTGCTTCAGGCCGCCTGCACGGTGGAAAGCGCCAATCCCAATTACTGGAACAGCCTGGGTGTTGCGCTTCGTGAATCCGGCGACCCGGATGCGGCGCTGGCGGCGTTTGAAAAGGCATTAGCGTGCGATCCTTCGCTGATCGACGCCCATGTCAATCGCGCCCATGGCTTGCTGGCCGCGGGAGATTTTGCGAATGGCTGGCGCGAACATGATTGGCGGCTGCAACGTCCGCAGTTCAGGCAGCGTATGGCCGACCGCTACTGGACCGGCGAGGAGATTGCCGGTCGGACGATCCTGTTGTGGTCCGAGCAGGGCTTCGGTGACGCCATTCAGTTTATCCGCTACGCGCCGCTGGTAGCGGCCCGGGACGCGCGGGTTGTCGTCGAATGTCCCGAACCGCTGGCCCGCCTGTTTGCCGAAGTGGCGGGTGTTTCGGCAACGGTCCAGCCAGGCGCGACCATACCCTATGACGTTCATGCGCCGTTGATGAGCTTGCCGCTTCTTTTGGCGGCAGAACCTGAACCGATGCCGTACCTTACGGTACCGGCGATGCCGCGGTCTGGCGATAAGGCTGCCCGGCGTATCGGCCTTGTCTGGGCGGGCAACCCCGGTCACGCCAACGACCGCAACCGCAGCCATCCTCTGTCGGCTTTCGCGCCGCTGTCATTCGCGGCAGGCGCCGATATGGATTTCGTGGCCTTGCAGACGGGAGGCGCGGCGGGTGACGTGGCGCCGGACGGGATGGTGCTGCGTCGGCCGGACCGTCCGTTCCGCGATTTCGCAGAAACAGCGGCAGCGATCGGGGCGCTGGACCTGGTGATCAGCGTCGATACGTCTGTCGCGCATCTGGCTGGTGCCTTGGGAAAAGATGTATGGGTGATACTGCCGCCTAACCCGGACTGGCGGTGGGGATACCGGGGCGAAACATCGCCATGGTATGGCACTATGCGCCTGTTTCGACAGGAATGGGGCGAACCTCGTGCATCACTATTTGACCGGTTGGCGGAAGCGCTTGGAAATTGGCGGCTGCCGGACCAGATACAGGTAAGCACGGCAAATCGGGAGGGGTAGAACATGCTCGTTGGCGTTCCAAAGGAAATCAAGAAGCAGGAGGCCCGGGTCGGGCTGGTGCCGGGCAGCGTCCGGGAGTTTGTGCATCACGGGCATGACGTGATCGTGGAAACCCAGGCCGGAAGCGGCATCGGTTTCAGCGACGATTTCTATCGCGCGGCCGGGGCCAGGGTCGTGGATTCGGTAGCCGAAGTGTTTGCGGCCGCGGACATGATCGTGAAGGTCAAGGAGCCGCAGCCTGAAGAAATCGCCATGCTGCGGGATGGGCAGATTCTATTCACCTATCTGCATCTTGCCGCGGACAAGCCCCTGACCGAAGGCCTGCTGAAGACCGGCTGTATCGGAATTGCCTATGAGACCGTGACGAACCGTTTCGGTCACCTTCCGCTGCTGGCGCCGATGAGCGAAGTCGCCGGCCGCATGTCGATCCAGGTTGGCGCCCATAATCTGGAACGGCGCCAGGGTGGGGGCGGCATCCTGCTGGGCGGCGTGCCGGGCGTAGCGGCGGCCAAGGTGCTAATCGTGGGTGGCGGGGTGTCCGGTATCAATGCGGCGCGTATGGCGATGGGTATGGAAGCCAAGGTCACGGTGCTCGACAAGTCGCTGGAGCGGCTGGCGGAGCTCGACATGCGGTTCGGCGGACAGCTCAATACGCAATATTCGACCGTGGACGCCATCGAGTCCCATGTGACGGATGCGGATCTGGTCATTGGCGCGGTTCTGGTGCCGGGTGCTGCGGCGCCGAAACTGGTCAGTGAGGAAATGGTGCGCGCGATGCGCCCCGGATCGGTGATGGTCGATATTGCCATCGACCAGGGGGGCTGTTTTGCGACGTCGCGCCCGACGTCGCACGACGACCCGACCTATCTGGTGCATGGCGTGGTGCATTACTGCGTCACCAACATGCCGGGCGCGGTGGCGCGGACATCGACCTTTGCGCTGAACAACGCGACCCTGCCCTTTGCGCTGGAAATCGCAGAACGGGGCTACAGGAATGCATTGCGCCGCGATCCGCATCTGCGCAAGGGGCTCAATATCCACCGTGGCGCGGTTACCTATGAGGCTGTCGCCCGCGACCTTGGCCTGGATTTCGTCGCCGCGGAGACGGCGCTGGGTTAGCGCGCCGGGTTACATCAAACTTGCAAACCTTCCGCCGGTCTGGATGATGGGCGGCACGTGGCAAAATCAGGAAAGAGACGTGAAATGAGCAAGGTGGCACTGGTTCCGACGTTCGAAATCAAGCCGGGCAGGATGGATGATTTCATGGCGATCATCCTTGAGCAGGCGAAAAACAGCCTGGAGAAGGAGCCCGGATGCCTGCATTTCGACGTGCTGCGCCGTGACGAGGAACCCGGAAAGGTGCTGCTGTATGAAATCTACACGGATGCCGCAGCAGTGAAGGCGCACCGGGAATACCCGCATTATGTTGAATTCCGCAAGGCGATTGCCGATATGATTGTCGGTAGTGTCGTGGAGCTCTGGACTCTTGAAAACGAGTAGACTTATGCCCCTCCGATTGTTTCTGGCTATTGCGATGTTGGGCCTGCTCGCCGCCTGTTCGACGCAACAGGGGGACGAGACGGGCGTCGTCATTCAGCACAGCGCCGCGCATGCCGGCAGCGCGCAATGGCAGGCGGACCGGCATTGTGCCCAGTTTGGCAAAAAGGCCGTGCTGGCACAGAAAGCGCCCAAACAATCGGACTATCTGGTCGAGACGAATGCCAGCACTTTTGACTGTGTGAACTGATCCACGCCCTATTCGGCCGCTGCGGGCAATCCAGACCATTCTGACGTGAAGACCATCGGATCCGGGCGCGGCTTCACGCTTTGCGGCGTGCGCGGCGTGCCGATATACAGGAACCCCACGATTTCGTCCCGGTCGCCCAGATTGAAGGCGTGTTTGACGATCGGATCCCGGGCATTCTTTCCGGTAGCGAGGAATGCGCCGAACCCGGCAGCATGGGCCGCGTTCAGGATGTTCTGCGTGGCGGCGCCGGTCGCGACAATCTGTTCGACCGGCGGCACATTGGGATTTGCGTCGGAAATTTCGGCGCAGACCACGATGGCAACCGGTGCGTAACTTGGCCGCAGCCGTTCCTTTTCCACAGCATCCGCCGGGGCGGCGGGATCGCGCGCCAGCAGCGCCTTGACGAAAAGCTCCCCCAACCGCGCGCGGGCCGTGCCGCGGACAATGTGAAAGCGCCAGGGCTGGATTGCGC
>JAQCHR010000415.1 GCA_027619655.1 Pseudomonadota bacterium | reverse complement strand
GCGCGCTGGAGCCTGGGGCCCTGTGTGGCCATCGCTACGCAACTGCGGGAACGCTACCCGCAATTGCCGGTGATCGTGTTCCCGCGTGCCGTTGGCCCTGCCGCTGCCTGGTATGCCGCCAGTGGCGCCTTCGCCTGTGTTGGCATTGACAGCAGTATTCCACCGCAATGGGCCGCAGAGACGTTGCAAGCGCACTGTGCGGTGCAGGGCAATCTGGACCCGCTGGTGTTGCGGGCGGGCGGAGAGGCGCTTCAGAGCAGCGCGCAGACGATCCGGCAGGCCCTGCGCGGCGGCCGGCATATTTTCAATCTCGGCCATGGCGTCGTGCCTGATACCTCACCTGAGCATGTGGGCGAGCTGGTGAGGCTGATCCGCGGGGAGGCGTGAGCACATGTTCGATTGGCTTTGGAGCCTCTATCCCTGGACCAAGGCGCTGCACATCATTGCGGTAATAGCGTGGATGGCCGGTATGCTCTACCTGCCGCGGCTGTTTGTTTACCACTGCGAGGCTGAACCCGGCTCCGCGGGCAGCGAACGGTTCAAGGTGATGGAGCGTAAACTGCTGCGGGCCATCATCAACCCATCGATGATCGCTGCTTTTATCCTCGGTATTGCTCTGTTGCTGACCCCAGGTCTGGTCGACTGGGCGGCCGGTTGGATTTATGTGAAACTCGTCGCAATTGCCGCACTGAGCGTCATGCACCACATTTATGCGCAATGGTTCAAAGCTTTCGCCAACGACGGCCCGCGCCGCCGGCCGGCCGTTTACCGAATGGCAAATGAAGTTCCGGCAATATTGATGATCGTTATCGTGATCATGGTGGTCGTTCGGCCGTTCTAGGCGAAGATATGATCCCGCGGTTGCGAATAGCGATTGACCGCAGCGGAGGCTCTCCCTATATCAGTTTCGTCTGGGCGAGCGGAAATCCCCCTCTCCGAAGCGCTAATCCTCTGCGCGACGTTTCCGGACCTGTACTTCCGAATTTCCTTCGACAACAGAGCTACTTCCTCGCATCTGTTGTTCCAACCACCCATCGAGAAGACTGAGCCTTGCTCCAAGAAGTAAAGCAATCGATGAATCTCAAAGAGCTGAAGCGGAAACCCGCGACCCAGCTTTTGGAATTGGCTGAAGAACTAGAAATCGAAAATGCAAGCACACTGCGGAAGCAGGACATGATGTTTGCAATTTTGAAAGAAATGGCCGACCAGGACGTCACTATTACTGGCGAAGGCGTCATAGAAGTGATGCCCGACGGTTTTGGCTTCCTGCGTTCTGCGGGTTCGAACTACTTACCGGGCCCCGACGACATCTACGTGTCGCCCAACCAGGTCCGCCGGTTCGGTCTGCGCAGTGGCGATACGGTCGAAGGCGAAATCCGCGGTCCGAATGCCGGCGAACGTTATTTCGCTCTGGTGAAATGCAACACCATCAATTTCGAAGAACCGGACAAAGTCCGCCAGCGGATCAATTTCGACAATCTGACGCCGCTATATCCGGACGAAAAACTCAAAATTGAGTTTGACGATCCGAAGGAAAACGACCGCACTACCCGCGTTATCGACCTGATCTCGCCGCTTGGCAAAGGCCAGCGCGCCCTGATCGTCGCGCCGCCGCGCAGCGGCAAGACGGTGATGTTGCAGAACATCGCCCATGCGATCGCCGAAAATAACCCTGAAGTTTACCTGATAGTGCTGCTGATCGACGAACGTCCGGAAGAAGTCACGGACATGCAGCGGTCGGTGAATGGCGAGGTGATTTCCTCCACCTTCGACGAGCCGGCCTCACGCCACGTTCAGGTCACGGAAATGGTGCTGGAAAAGGCCAAGCGTCTGGTCGAGTACAAGCGTGACGTGGTGATCCTGCTCGATTCCATCACCCGCCTCGCGCGCGCCTACAACACGGTCGTGCCATCATCCGGAAAGGTGCTGACCGGCGGCGTTGACGCCAATGCGCTGCAAAAACCGAAACGCTTTTTCGGCGCAGCCCGGAATATCGAGGAAGGCGGATCGCTCTCCATCATCGCCACTGCGCTAATCGATACCGGCTCGCGCATGGATGAGGTCATCTTCGAAGAGTTCAAAGGCACCGGCAACTCGGAAATTGTCCTGGAACGCAAATTGGCGGACAAGCGTGTCTGGCCGGCCATCGATATCGGCAAGTCCGGTACCCGCAAGGAAGAATTGCTGGTCAACCGGCAGGACCTGCAGAAGATGTGGGTGTTGCGCCGGGTGCTCATGCCGATGGGCGCGCAGGATGCAATGGAATTCCTGATTACCAAGCTCAAAGAGAGCAAAAACAACAGCGACTTCTTCCAGGCAATGAACCAGTAGAACCGGCTGTTTCTGGTCTGATTTCCGGCGGCGGGCGCTACAGGCGCTATTGGCCGCCGGTCATAACGCACAGGATTTCGAACAGGATATTGGCGGCCAGGTGCGCTGTATTGCCGGTTTGGTCGAACGGCGGGGAAACCTCCACCAGATCAGCGCCGGCAATGTTCAAACCCATCAGCCCGCGCACCAGCATCAAAGCTTCGAGAGAGCTGAGCCCGTCTACTTCCGGCGTACCCGTGCCAGGCGCGACGCGGGATCGATGCTGTCGATATCGAAGGTCAGGTAGCATGGACCGTCCCCGGCAATCCGGCGGATCTCCGCGATGGTGGCTTTGATGCCTAACTCCTAGACCTCCTCAATTTTCATCACCCGCATGCCGCTGTCATAGCTGAATTGCCAATAGTCGTGCGAGGCGGCTGTGCCCCGGATGCCGACTTGCACGGTGCGCGACGGATCGATCAGTCCCTCCTCGATCGCCCGGCTGAACGGCGCTCCATGGTGAAAGCGGGAGCCCATGTTCTGTGACCGGTGTCGCAAGGGGCATCGATATGCACCATGGCCAGCGGCGCGGTCTTGTCCGCCAAGGCCCGCAGAATTGGCAGCGAGATGGAGTGATCTCCGCCGACCGCGAGAACCTGCAATCCGGCTTCCCGCCAGCCGCGGAACGCCTTTTCTATGTCGGCATGGGCATCGTCCAGGTTGTAGATCCGCTCGAATGGCACGTCGCCGCCATCCACGACCGTTGCGGCGGAAAAGGGCGCTGCGCCGGTCGCCTGGTTAGCCTTACGGATAAGCGAGGATTGATTGCGGACCTCCCGCGGCCCGTGCCGTGCGCCCGGGCGGTTGGTCACCCCGCCGTCATAGGGCACGCCGACCAAGGCTATATCGGCAGCCATGCCGGATTGGTAGACCGGCAGCCGCATGAATGTCGGGATGCCGGCATAGCGGGGCGGGTTGGCGGGCGGCGTTGTCATGGCGGCGGTCCAGGCTGTGATTGCTGGCCTGATGGTGCGGCAGTCTGGTGGCTTTGCGCAAGCCAGTGACTGACCTTCTCCAGCAATACCGTCCGGTTCACCGGCTTGCTGACATAGTCGTTCATCCCCGCAGCCAGGCACTGGTCCCGGTCTTCGGCGAACGCATGCGCGGTCATGCCGATAATCGGCACTGCGGCGGCGGCGGACTGCATCCGGCGGATGCGGCGGGTAGCCTCCAGCCCGTCCAGTTCCGGCATTTGCACGTCCATCAGCACCAGGTCGTAGCTCCGCGCGCCTAGGCGGAGCCATCCTTGGCGACATCGATATGGTAGCGCTGCGTCA
>JAQCHR010000009.1 GCA_027619655.1 Pseudomonadota bacterium | reverse complement strand
TGCGAATCCATCGTGCCACCGATGAAGGCGAAATCCGCCAGCCGGTAAAGCAGTCCTAGCTCCCCCAGCGTGTCCGCAATATAAATTTCGGTCGTGGAATCGATATCGTCGCCGTTTGACCGCAGCGCCGCACGAATCCCGGATTTGCCGAGTTCCGCCGCAATGCCCGGGCCGCGCGCCGGATGCCGTGGCGCGATGATGGTCAGCAGATCCGGGTAGCGCTGCCGCAAGTGGCGGTTTGCTTCCGCGGCCAGCGCTTCCTCGCCGGGATGGGTGCTAGCGGCGACCCAGCGTGGCCGCCCGTCCACGCGGGTTGCCAGGCGGCGCAGTTCGGGCTCTTGCGCCGGCAGGGGATCCGCGGAAAACTTGAGGTTGCCGACACAATGGACCGGGTTGGCGCCAAGGTGGCGAAACCGGTCGGCCTCGTCATCGCTTTGCGCAAGGCAAAGACGAAACTTGCCAATAATGCCGCGGATGAAACCGGGCAGGAACTGCCAGTTGGCGACCGATTTTTTCGATATGCGGCCATTGACCAGGATGGCGGGAATCCCCCGCGCCGCGGTTTCGGAGATCAGGTTCGGCCAGAATTCCGACTCGATCCATACGGCCATATCCGGCGCCCAGTGGTCGAGGAACCGCCGGACCCAGGGCAGGTAATCGACGGGGACATATTGGTGAAAGCTTCTCGGCGGCAATCGGTCCGCCAGAATGGCTGCCGAGGTCACGGTGCCCGTGGTGACCAGAATATGGAGATCGGTCCGGACCCGTAGCATCCGGGCGATCAGCGACAGGGCCGATTGGGCCTCGCCGACGCTGGCCGCATGCATCCATACCAGCAGGCCGAACGGGCGCGGACGAGATGCGATACCGCGGCGCTCTGGAAAGCGGATCGAATCTTCCTTGCCGGCGCGCAAACGGCGGCTCAGCAAATGAACGATCAGCGGCGCGCCAAGCCCGGTAAGGCTGCGGTAAACTGACAGGCCGTTCACCGGTATCTCCGTTTCGCCGGCGCGAATGACGGATCGCCGGCAGGCATGACGACGGGCTGCCCGGTAAGCCTGTCAGCCTTTTCCGTTACCGCGTTCAGGGAGGATTCGATTTTCAGCCGCATCGATTCAACGGTCTCCCGGTCGTTCTCCGCATCGGCCGCGATGGGCGAACCCCATACGAAGACGCCGCGTGAGAACGGGAGCGGCAACACGAACCGGTCCCAGCTTCCCAGCACCTTGCGGCGCGAGGTCGAAAAGGCCACCGGATAAACCGGTGCGCCCGTAAACCGCGCCAGCACCGCCACGCCGTCGCTGGCCCGCATGCGGGGTCCGCGTGGTCCGTCCGGAGTGATGGACAGGATCGCGTTGTCGCGCAGCGCCCGAACGGCGCTGCGGAACGCCGAGGCCCCGCCTTTTGAAGTCGATCCCGCGATAATGGTGATGCCGAAAAACCGGACGGCGCGGGCGATCATGCGGCCGTCCCGGTGGTTGGAGATCATGACGTTGATATTCTGCGCCGCACCGCCCAGCGCATAGGGCATCATCGCCAGCCGTCCATGCCAGAAGGCTGCGATGAAGGGGCGTTTGTTCCGATTGAGTGCCAGCGGCCCCTCGCCATCGACGATGGTCCAGCGGCCGGTGCGCCACACAAGCCTGATATAGGACGCGATGACCCAGCACAGTATTGTCTGCGCAAGGGGGTGGCCGAGAACTGGTCGCAAGGCCTGCATGGCGTCATGCGCGCACCCGAGCCGTTTCGGCATCGGGGTCCGTGATATCCGCGGGTTCCGGCGCGAACTGCATGCGGCTCAATTTTGCATAAAGGCCATTCCGGGCGAGAAGTTCCTGATGCGTGCCCTGTTCCGCGACGCCGCCCCTGTCCAGGACATAGATGATGTCGGCGTCGATGACAGTGGACAGGCGATGGGCGATGACGAGCGTGGTGCGGTTTGTCATCAGGCGCTTCAGCGCGGCCTGGACCTGCCGTTCCGATTGCGTGTCGAGTGCCGAGGTCGCTTCGTCGAGCAGCAGGATCGGTGCATCGCGCAACATGGCCCGGGCGATGGACAGGCGCTGTCGCTGGCCGCCGGAAAGCCGCAGTCCCCGTTCGCCGATCATCGTGTCGTAACCATCAGGCAGTTCGGAAATGAATTCATGCGCCGCGGCACCCTTCGCCGCTGCGATGATGGCGGCTTCATCCGCGTCAGGATCGCCATAGGCGATGTTTTCACGGACCGTGGCGTCGAACAGGCCGGTTTCCTGGCTGACGAGGGCGATGGAGCGGCGCAGGGATTCGATTGTGACCTTGCGGATATCCTGGCCGTCGATGGTGACGGTGCCGGCGGTGACGTCGTGGAATCGTAGCAGCAGGTTCAGCACAGTGGACTTGCCCGCGCCGGACGGACCAACAAGCGCGACAGTCGATCCCGCCGGCGCATCGATGGTGACGCCCCGCAATGCCGGAATGTCGTCGCCATAGGAAAAATGGACATCGTCCAGCCGCACTGCGCCCTTGTCCGCCACCAGCGGCGTCGCATCCGGGCTGTCGAATATGCGCTGCTGGTTGTCGATCATCTCGAAAATCCGCTGCGCAGCAGCGAGCCCTTCCTGAAGGCTGGCATTCATGGCGGCCAGGCTGCGCACGGGCTGATAGGCCATGACCAGCGCGGTCAGGAAGGCGATCAGCTTGCCGACCGTCGTTTCGCCGTTCAGGACCTGATAACCGCCGAAACAGAGGACGGCGGCAATCGCCAGGCCGCCCAGGCTTTCCATGATCGGATAGGAGCGGGCGCGGACGCTGGCCGCCTTGAGAATATAGCGGTAGATCGACTCGAACATCGTGTCGGCGCGGCGCTGTTCATGGCCTTCCATGCCATAGGCCTTGACCTGGCGGATGCCCTTGAAGACGTCGTCCAGCAGTGCCGTCAGCGACCCGAGTTCGACCTGGGTGTCGGAAGAAACGCGGCGCAGCCGCCGGCCGATATAGATGATCGGCCAGAGGCTGACCGGAAAAACGATGAAGGCCATCGCCGCCATCGTCCAGTGCGTCCAGAACATCACGCCGACCAGCACGACAACTGTCAGCAGGTCGCGGACCGATCCGGTTACCGTCTTGACGACGGCTTCGCGCAGGAAGTTCACATCATTGGTGAAGCGGGAAATCAGGCGGCCCGTCGCATCGCCGTGCAGGAAGGCCATGTCGGCATGCATAATCTTGCCGAACATCTGGCTTTGCAGCGTGGTGACCACGCGCAGGCCGATGGTCTGCATCAGCACGGTCTGGCCGAAGCTGGCGCAACCCTTGATGACGGATATGGCGAAGAACGCCAGCGGAATGATCCAGACAAGCTGCGCATCGCCGGTGACGAGAACGCGGTCCAGCGCCGGTTCGATCAGCCGCGCCTGTCCGCCCGTCGCAGCCGCCACGACGACCATGCAGAGGATTGCGAGCAGGATCTTGCCGATATGCTGCCGCACGTAATCGCGCCAGATCCGGCGCGCGAGCACCCGTGTCGATTCATCCAGTTTAAGTTTCTGTTTGGACCGTTTCGCCAATGTCAGGCCATCCTGTTTGCACTGGCGGAGATATACCATGCAGGGGGATACAGGGCTATTAACACGCTTTAGCGCGCTTCCTGCGGCGAGGCGGGTTTGCCGTTGGATTGCCGCGGAACATAGCCCTGACTGCGCAGGCAGTCTTCATATATGGACTGCTGGAATTTTCTGGCATCGCGCCGGGCGATATCGGTTTCGATCGACTGCCGGCCGAAAACACCGCCCTGGCCACGGTCCAGATGCTGTGTATCCAGCGCGAATTCCTGCTCGGCCCGGCGCTTTGCCTCGCTGCGGCAGGCGGCGGTGTCCCGGGAATAGGTGACGCCGCCCTCACCGCTGGGGCGGGTCCAATGGCCGGTCGGTTCCGGCGCGCAGGCGGCCAGAAGGGGAAAAAACACTATCAGGATGCCGCGAAACATGCGCGATGCTCCCTTTCCATAAGACGGACAGGCTTGCAATTTCAGACAGGGTGTTGATATAACCCGCTCCATGTGCACGCAATCTTATATCGGGTCCAGCATTCGAATTACCACCCCGGTCCTCGTTGGGGGCCGGACGGGTGACGTTCGTCTTGCGGTATCGATAATTGAGGTTGCATATCATGACTATAAACAGATTTGATCAAACCGGGCCGGTGGCGTGTTTTTCGGTGACGGCAGTTGCCGATCCGGGCGCCTTGCCCCGTATTCTTGAACTTTTCGCCAAGCGGGGCCTCGTGCCCGCGCAGATGACAGTGACCCGGACTGGTCCCGACGGTGACGGACTGCACGTGAACATCCGGATGCCGGACATGGAACAATCCCTCGCCATCTATATCGGCGAATGCCTGCGCGCGATGTTCTGCGTCGAAGAGGTCTTCGTATCGGAATTGCAGCGCCGGGAAGTCGCCTGACCCGCGGCACATGATGGGCTATCTGGACCATATCGGGGCGTGCAACAACGCCGACCTGTCGCAATTCCTGCCCTTCGTGGCCGGCTTGCAGCGAATCGGCTGGCTCGACCGGTCGTTCGCGGCGCGCCTGGCGGCTTGGCCGGACGTGTTTGTATCGCAACCGGAACAGGTCGGCCTGTCGCCGGCACTGGACGACTTCGCATCGCGCAGCGCCGCAATGGATGGGGTCCTGCGGGAACTGGCGGCGGCGGGCGAGGTGACCGGCTGGCGCGGGGAAGCCTATCCGGTCATGCGGAACTGGCGTGATGCGCCGTTGCTACAGATGGAGCGCGCGGCCTGTCCCCGGTTCGGCGTAAGGGCCTGGGGCGTGCATATGAACGGTTATGTCAGGCGCGACGGCGGGCTTTACCTGTGGGTGGCGACCCGCGCGAAGGACAAGCCGACCTTTCCCGGCATGCTGGACAATATGGTCGCCGGCGGCCAGCCGATCGGCATCGGCACCAGAGACAATATCATCAAGGAATGCGCGGAAGAGGCCAGGATTCCCCGGGAACTGGCGGAATCGGTGCAACCCGTGGGGGCGCTGTCCTATTGCCATCAGGCGGGCGATACGCTGAAGCCGGACCAGATATTCTGCTACGACCTTGAACTGCCTGGCGATTTCACGCCGGTGAACCAGGACGGGGAGGTCGACCGGTTCGACTTGTGGCCAATCGAGGAAGTGGCCGCGCGTATCCGGGAGACGGCTGATTTCAAGTTCAACTGCAATCTCGTCATCCTGGATTTCATGATTCGCCACGGCGTGCTGAACCCGGAAAACGAACCGGATTATATGGCAATCGCCCATGGCCTCCACCGTTCGGCGGATTGACCGGGGCGGCGGGGCGCTTGCGGCCCCATATTGTGTGTGTTCGGCGTACTTCCCACATCCCCTGTTTGTGGGCATGCGCCGCATCGTCTATTCTGCCCTTAATCCGTTCCGTATTTTGAAGGACCGTGAGGGTGATGGTCGTGAATAAGCGATCGATTGCCCAGTCGCGGGAAGCTGTTTGCATGACAGAGAGCGAAGCATCGCAAAAAAACAAGCCGGGTGGCCGGAAACCGCGCGGCGCGGTCCGGGCCTATGGCGGGTTTTCGGTTGAGGACGAGCGCGGCTTCGGCAACGACGCTGCGACCCTGATGCGAATCCTCCGCCTCAGCTTCCGGTACAAATGGCGGCTGTCGGCGGCCATTGCGGCAACCCTCGTCGCTTCGGCCTTTCAGCTCATGATTCCGCGATGTCTGGGGGCTGCGGTCGACAGCGCGCTCGGCCTGCTGGGCGGCGGCGTGGCCACGCCGGAGGAAGCGAAGGCAGCGCTATGGAGCACGGCGTCAATCCTGCTGGGTGTCTCGGTTCTGCGTGGCGTCTTCACGCTGATCCACAACTACAATGGCGAAGCGCTGGGCCATCTGATGGCCTATGACCTGCGGCGCGAATTCTACGGTAAGCTGCAGCAGCTCAGCTTTTCGTTCCACGACCGGGTCCATACGGGCGAGTTGATCACACGGGGCATGCTGGATCTTGAAGGCGTCCGGATGTTCATGAACACGGCGGTGTTGCGCGTGTTCCTGCTCAGCGTGCTGATCGGCGCCGGCACATATCTGCTGCTGTCCATCGATATTTCGCTGGGCCTGCTGAGCCTCAGCTTCGTGCCCTTCGTGGCCTGGCATTCCTCGGTAACGCGGCTCAGGCTGCGGGGGTTATGGCTGGCGCTGCAGGACCGGATGGCCAATCTCGGCCAGGTCATGGATGAAAACCTGACCGGGATTCGCGTGGTTCGCGCCTTTGGCGCCGAACGCCACGAGATGAGCAAATATGACGAAGCCTCCAACGAGGCGATGGCGCTGGCGGATGAGCGGATTAAGGTCCGCGTGTCGTCGGTCTCGGCCATGACCTTCGCGTATTTCGTCTCCATGGGGCTGGTGCTGTGGGTCGGCGGGTTGCGGGTGCTCGACGGCACCATGACCGTGGGCACGCTGACGGTCTTCCTGACCTTCATTACCATCCTGCAGCTTCCGGTGCGCCAACTGGGCCTGGTCGTCAATTCGATTGCCCGCGCCTCCACCTGCGGTGCGCGGCTGTTTGCCGTTCTGGACCTGGAACCGGCTATCCGGGATGCTGCGGACGCGAGGCCGCTGGACCTGTCCGGCGGGACCGTGGAATTCCGCGACGTGTCCTTCGCCTACCAGGGTGAGGGCGCGCCGCCGGTGCTGAACGGCGTGTCTTTTCGCGTCGAACGGGGAAAGACACTGGGCATCGTCGGGCCGCCGGGCAGCGGAAAATCGACCATCGCGCATCTATTGCCGCGCTACTACGACGTGACGGGCGGCCGGATCCTGATCGATGGCCAGGATATCCGGGACGTCACCCTGGCGTCGTTGCGGGATGCGGTCAAGGTGGTCCAGCAGGATCCTTTCCTGTTCACATCGTCGCTGGAAAACAATGTCGCCTATGGCGACCCTTGGGTCGATGATGAATCGATCGAACGGGCCGCGTCGCTGGCGCAGATCGACGGGTTCGTGAACCAGTTGCCGGATGGGTACCGCACGCTGGTGGGGGAACGCGGGGTTTCCCTGTCGGGGGGGCAGAAGCAGCGGCTGGCCATCGCCCGTGCCGCGATCCTCGACGCTGCCGTCATGGTATTCGACGATTCCACAGCGGCCATCGATGCGGGAACGGAGCGCCGGATCCGCCAGGCGCTCAAGGCCCATACGGACAAATGCGCGACCATCATCATCTCGCATCGGCTTGGCGGATTGCGCCATGCGGACGAAATCGTCTTCCTGGAGCATGGGCGTATTGTCGAGCGCGGCACGCATGAGTCGCTGGTTGCGGCAGGCGGGCGCTATGCGGCGCTGTTCGCGCTGCAGAGCCGCACCAGCGACGATCCGGCGCTTGAGGGAGCTGTGGAATGACGGGGCCTTCCGATACGGCGTCGCCGGCCCGGCCGCCCCGCGCGGTCGTCGGCTCGCAGATCAGCCATGACGAGGAAATGTTCGGCGCGGCTTTCGATGGCCGTGTGATCCGGCGCTTCTTCTCTTATGTCTATCCTTATAAGAAGCGGATCTACATCGCCTTGCTCGCGGTGCTGACCTTCACCGGCGCGCAACTCATTATTCCGCTGATTATCCGCTACGCCATCGACAAGGCCATCGTATCGACCAGCGCCAGCACCTCGCTGCTGGGATTCGCCGTGGCGGCCTTCGGCGCGGCCATCCTGCTGAGCTACGCATCGAACTGGGTGCAGGATCGCATCGTCGGGTTGACCGGCGAGCGCGTCATCTTCGATCTGCGGCGCGCCATGTTCGCCCATCTGCAGCATGTGTCGCTCAGCTTCATGGACAAGACCGAAATCGGCCGCATGATGTCGCGGCTGCAGGGCGACGTGAACTCGCTGCAGGAATTCCTGGAAAACTCGATCACCGCCGTGGGCGACCTGGTGCTGCTCGCCGGGATCGTCGTCATCATGCTGATGCTCAACTTCAATCTCGGGCTGGTTACGCTGTCCGTTGTGCCGGCGCTGCTGATCGTCCGGCTGATCTGGCTGCCGCCGGCCCGCCGGGCATTTCGCCGGGCACGGGAAACCAACTCCATCGCCAATGGCGCGCTGGCCGAAGGAATCCACGCGGTCCGCACGGTGCAGGGCATGGGCCGCGAATCCGTCAATTTCCGGCTGTATGACGACAAGGCTAAGGAAAACCTTCTGGCCCATCTGCGATCGGCCAAGTTCGCGCAGATCATGGTGCCCATCGTCGATACGCTGACCGGGGCCGCGATGGGCATCGTCGTCGTGGTCGGCGGCACGCTAGTGCTGGACGACGCCCTGGATGTCGGCGTCATGGTGGCCTTCCTGTTCTATGTGCAGCGGTTCTTCGATCCCATTCGCTCGCTGACGATCCAGTACAGCGTCATGCAGCGGGCCATGGCGTCCGGCCAGCGCATTTTCGAGGTGCTGGAAGTACCGCTGGCGATCACCGACAAGCCGGACGCCATCGATCCGGAAACCATCGAGGGTCGGATCGCCTTTGAGAACGTCACCTTCGGCTATGTGCACAACCAGCCGGTGCTGAAGGACATATCCTTCGAAGTGAGGCGCGGCGAAACCGTGGCGCTGGTCGGGCCGACGGGGTCGGGAAAGACCAGCATTACCTCGCTGATCCACCGGTTCTACGAGGTCTGGGACGGCGCGGTTACCATCGACGGACGCGATGTGCGCGATTACACCAAGGCGGCGCTGGGCCGGCATATCGCCATGGTGTTGCAGGACCCGTTCCTGTTCACCGGTTCGATCTTCGACAATATCTGCTACCGGACAACGGACGCGACCCACGAGGATGTGGAACGTGCGGCGAAGATCGTCGGCGCGCATGGTTTCATTTCGAAACTGCCGCAGGGCTATGACAGCGTGCTGGACCAGCAGGGGCGCAACCTGTCGCTGGGCCAGCGGCAGCTGATCAGTTTTGCCCGCGCGCTTGTTGCGGATGCGCGGATCCTGGTGCTGGACGAGGCGACGGCCAGCATCGACAGCTATACCGAGCGCGAAATCCAGGTCGCGCTGAAACGGCTGCTGGAGGGGCGCACGGGGATCGTGATCGCCCATCGGCTCGCCACCATCCGCGGCGCCGACCGGATCATCGTGCTGCAGGAAGGCCGCATCGTCGAAACCGGGACGCATGAAGCGCTGCTCGACCGGAACGGGCTTTATGCGCGGCTCTATGCGCTCAATTACGCATCCTTCGACGATATTCCGGCCGACGAGATCCGCGAGGCGCTGGCCGCGCCGCCGATGACGTAACCCGATTCAGTCGCGGTATGTTGACGGGGTGAAATCCGCAACGGAACTGTCGCGCTTTTCCAGCCAGTAGCGTTGCGGCGGCGGCACCGTGTCGAACGGGTTGGCGACGCCCAGCTTGCGCGCCGCATCCATTGGCCAGTTCGGATTGTACAGCGCCTCGCGGGCAATCGCGATCAGGTCCGCCTTGCCCTGCTGCAGGATTTCCTCGGCATGGTCCGGATGCACGATCAGCCCGACGGCCATGGTCAGGATATCGCCGTCGTGCTTGACCTTGTCCGCATAGGGCACCTGGTAGCCATAGGTGATCGGACCGGTATCGACCACCGGCGCGCCGCGCATGCCGCCCGACGAACAGTCAATGACATCGACGCCAAGGGGCTTGACGATGCGCGCCAGCGCCGCGCT
The DNA here is from genome assembly GCA_027619655.1 of Pseudomonadota bacterium. GTDB lineage: Bacteria > Pseudomonadota > Alphaproteobacteria > UBA8366 > MarineAlpha4-Bin1. The sequence goes on along the minus strand of JAQCHR010000009.1, from coordinate 12,267 downwards.
CTGTTCCGGTCCCCAGCCGGCGTCGTCTTCGACGGACAGCCGCATGAACAGGGGCTTTTCCTCCGGCCAGACGCGGCGGATCGCCCGGACGACCTCGGTTGCGAAGCGCATGCGGTTTTCCTCCGATCCGCCATATTCGTCGTTGCGCCGGTTGGCGAAGGGCGACAGGAACTGGTGGATCAGGTAGCCATGCGCCGCGTGGATTTCCAGCACGTCGAACCCGGCGGCATCGACGCGGGCGGCGGCCTGGCCCCAATGTTCGATGACCTCTTTGATCTCATCGATGCTCAGCGCGCGGGGGATCGGATCGATATCATTCGCGGCCTCGGCGCTGGGCGCGACCAGTTCCCAGGCTTCCCAGTCCTTTACTTCGGGCTGTAGCGTCAGCGGCCTGCCGCCTTCCCAGGGCCGGAAGCGCCGCGCCTTGCGGCCGCTATGGCCAAGCTGGATCGCGGGCACCGCGCCGTGTTGCCGGATGAAATCGGCCAGCCGTTTGTAATGCGGGATGAAATCATCATGCCACAGCCCGGTATCGCCCACCGTGCCGCAGCCCCGGCGTTCCACCTTGGTCGATTCGACAAAGACGAGCCCGGCGCCGCCCGCGGCATACCGGCCCACATTCATCAGGTGCCAGTCGGTCGGGTAGCCCTCGACGGCGGAATACTGGTGCATCGGCGCGATGACGACGCGGTTCTTCAGGGTGACACCGCGAATCTGGAGCGGTGAAAACAGCAACGGTTCCGCCATGGCTGGACTTTCTGCATGTTGGGAGAAAAAGGAAATCGATTTTAGCGATAAAGGCGCGTCCGGCAAAACACTCCAATGCTGGGGTCAGCGGCGACGTCGCTGCGCCTCGCGCAGGGTCCGTTTCAGCGAACCCAGATAGGGGACATGTTCCTCCTCGATGGTGTGGCGCGGTGAATCCCGGTAGTGCCGTTGCACCCAGTCCTTATGGTCCGCGATGGCGGCGCGCATCTCCGCTTCATTGGGCAGGACCGCGTTGCCCAGCTCGATTTCCCGGATCCAGCGGGCCTGATGCTCGAAAACCATGTTGAGCGCGGTATCGGTGTTGAACATGCCCATGAAATACAGCCCCGGCCAGCCGGGCGGGACGATGCGCTGGTAAAGGTCGACGGCGTTGTCGCGGATCGGCACGACCTCCGGCGAGAGGAAGGGCAGGTCGATCAGGTAGCCGGTCGCGGCGATCAGCGTGTCGAATTCTTCCGCCGTGCCGTCGACGAAGTGGATCGTCCTGCCCTCGATCTTCTCGATGCCCTGCTTCACCTCGATGCGGCTGTAGGCGATATGGTTGACGACCGTGGCGTTGCTGGTCACATGGGCGCGCTCGGTCAGCGGCCTGAAGCCCAGGTCGGTCATGCGGCCGTGCACCAGGAAGGTCAGCCAGCGGGTCAGCTTGCGCCGCAGGAAGCCGGGGATCCAGGGCCGCTGGATCTTGCGCGTGATATCGGTGAACGGGATGCCGCACAGTAGCTTCGGCAGGATCAGGACCCCGGACCGCGCGACCAGCACGGTACGGGGCGAGGTGACGCAGATATCGCTGACGATGTCACAGCCGCTGTTGCCGACGCCGACGACGCAGATCCGCTTGCCGACGAAATCTTCCGGCTCCCGGTAATAGTGGGAGTGGACGTACTCGCCCTTGAAATCGTCCCGGAACTGGGGGATGTGCAGCGGTTCGGTAAGATGGCCGGTCGCGACGATGACCGTATCGAATTCTGCGGTTTCGCCATCCGCCGTTTCCACGGTCCATTGCGGCGCGTCCCGGCCGGGCTGAAACGCCGGGCGGATATCCGTGACCGTCGCGTTGAAACGGATGCGGCGGCGCAGGTCAAAATGATCCGCGTATGACTCCAGGTAGTTGTGCATGTCCCGGTGGTCGGGGAAGTCCTGCACGTCAGGGGCGAAGTCGAGGTCGCTGAACCGCGTCACGTTCCGCGAGGTGTTGATGTGCAGCGTGCGGTAGGCGGAGGACCGGTTGTTGTCGTTCCGGTAACACCACATGCCGCCGATCTTCGTGCCGATCTCGAACAGGGTGACGTTGTCGAACCCGGCTTCGGTCAGGTATTTGGCGCAGCAAATACCCGCCGCGCCGGCGCCGATGATGGCGATGCGCTTTGCCGTCACAGTCCGTTGTGACCCGGCGACCCGGTCCTGTTCCGCTACCGCCATCGGCTTACCGTGGCGCGAATGTTTCCAGCGCGTTCCAGTCCGGCGCGGCGCTGCCGTCCGGATTGAGCGGCTGGATGCAGACTTGGGTCGCCCCGGCGTCGAAATGCGCCTTGATTCGCGCCTCGATATCGGCGGCGCTGCCCCAAGCGACCATGGCGTCGAGGAAGCGGTGGTTGCCGCCGCCTGAAAGTTCGCTTTCCGAGAAGCCGTTGCGCAGCCAGTTGTTGCGGTAATTCGGCAGCGTCATGTAGCGGCTGAGGCCGTCCGCAGCGACGGCGCGCGCGGTCCCGGCATCGCCGGTCAGGCAGATTTTCTGCTCGATGCAGAGCCAGGCATCGGGGCCCATGATTTCCCGCGCCTGTGCCGTGTATTCCGGCGTGACGTTATAGGGCAGGGCGCCCGCGGTCCGGTCGCGGGACAGGGCCAGCATGTTCGGCCCCAGCGCGCCGATCACGATGTTCCGCGCCGGGGCGGAAATGGCGACATTGGCCGCGTCCATGCCGTCGATATAGGCGCGCATCGTCGCCACCGGCTTGCCGTATTGATGGCCGCGCGCCCCTTCGACCAGCGGCATGTGCGACACGCCCAGCCCCAGCACGAAGCGGTCGTCATACAGCGTGTTCAGCGTGTTGTGCCCGGCCATCGCGGACAGGGCGTCGCGGGCATAGATATTGGCGATACCGCTGCCGACGGCGAGGGTTTCGGTCTGCGCCAGCAGGAAGCTACCCAGCGCCATCGACTCGTAGGAGGTCGATTCTGGATACCACAGCATGTCGTAGCCGAGTTTCTCAACAGTTTTTGCCAGTTTTGCGATCTGTGGTTTGGTCAGCGCATTGCACGAATGCCAGACCCCGTATTTGCCCATTTGCATGATCTTGTTCTTCCCCGCAGAATGCCGACCGGCTTCGATGGTTGCGCCAGACCGGATTGTCATCGATACGATTTGACCCGAGTATGGCGCGCCGGAGGGACAGAGGGAAGGCGGACCGTGACAGAAACACAAAGCGGAAAATCGCTTCGGGTCGATATATGGCGCGGCGGCGAGGATGGCTGGCTGGACAGCTTCAATGTGCCGCGCCAGCCGAGCCAGACGATCCTGGACATCGTCACCTATGTGCAGCGGAAACTGGACGCGACCCTGTCCTATCGGTTTTCCTGCCGGGTCGGCATGTGCGGCTCCTGTGCGATGACCGTGAACGGCAAGCCGCGCTGGACCTGCCGTACCCATGTGGATTCGGTTGAGGAAGACGGTAAAATCGAAATCCGGCCGTTGCGCAATTTCCCCATCGTCAAGGACCTTGCCGTCGATATGACGGTCTTCTTCGACAAATGGCGCGATGCCGGCGCGCGTTTTGCGCCGCGCGACGGCGCCTCGCTGGAATTCGCCAACGTCGATCCGCAAAGCCCGGCGCGCAAGGAAGCCACCGCCGCCATCGAATGCATCGGATGCGGCGTCTGTTATGCGGCCTGCGACGTGGTTGCCTGGAAGCCGGACTATCTGGGGCCGGCCGCGCTGAACCGGGTCTGGACGCTGGTCAATGACGAGCGCGATGCCGATCCGGACGCGCATCTGCGCCCGGTCGCCGGCGATGCCGGCTGCCATGCCTGTCACAGCCAGCAGGGCTGTTCGACCCATTGCCCGAAGAACCTCAGCCCCACGGCGGCGATTGCCGGGCTGAAGCGCCGGACCCTGGCAGCGCTGCTGAAGGGCCGGTTATGAGCGGACGGCTGGAACTCTGGTTGTTCGCGGCGCAGCGCCTGACCGCGATGATTCTGGCGCCGCTGGTGCTGCTGCATTTGGGGATCATGATCTATGCGGTGCAGGACGGATTGTCTGCCGCCGAGATCCTCGGCCGGACCCAAGGCAGCATCTTCTGGGGCGGTATCTACGGGTTGTTCATCCTCGCCGCGGCCGTGCACGGCGCCATAGGGCTGCGGGTGGTGCTGCGGGAAATGACCACATGGCGCGGCGCGGTCCCCAATGTCATCGCGGCGCTGTTCTGCGCCGCGGTGCTGTTGCTCGGCATCCAGGCGGTCGGGGCGATCACATGAGCACGCTTGCCGCGCATCGCAATCACCCGACCTATTGGGCCTTCGTCCTGCACCGGCTATCGGGATTGGCGCTGGCGCTGTTCCTGCCGGTGCACCTGTATGTGCTGTCGCTGGTCATCGACGGCGGTGCGCGATTCGACGCCTTCATCGACTGGACCGCGCATCCGCTGGTCAAGGCGGCGGAGACGGGGCTGGTGGTCCTGCTGGCGCTGCACATGGCCGGCGGGCTGCGCCTGCTGGCGGTCGAGTTCCTGCCCTGGCATGACCGGCAGAAGACGCTGGCGGCGCTCGCGGCCGGCTTTGCCTTCGCCATCGGCATGCTCTTTCTGCTCAACGTGGTCTGAAAAAGCATGGTCGACATCGCAAGACGCCAGACGGATATCCTGATTCTCGGTTCGGGCGGGGCGGGGCTGTTTGCCGCGCTCCATGCCAACAAGATCGATCCGGACCTTGATATCACCATCGCGGTCAAGGGGTTGCTGGGAAAATCCGGTTGCACCCGCATGGTGCAGGGCGGGTACAACGTTGCCCTGTCCAAGGACGATTCGGTCGAACGCCATTTCATGGACACGATTGAGGGCGGCAAATGGCTGAACAATCAGGACCTGGCCTGGGCGCTGATCACCAATGCGGTGATCCGGATCCATGAACTGGAAAACGAACTCGGCTGTTTCTTCGACCGCAATCCGGACGGCACCATCCACCAGAAGGCCTTTGCCGGGCAGACCTTCGACCGCACGGTGCACAAGGGCGACCTGACCGGGATCGAGATCATCAGCCGGCTGGCGGAGCAGGTCTGGGCGCGGGATATCAAGCGGCTGGAGGAACACCGCGCGCTGGCGCTGATCCGCAGCGCCGACGGTAGCCGGCTGGCCGGGGTGTTGCTGGCCGACATGCGCAACGGGGCGCTGGTCTTCGTGCAGGCGAAGGCGGTGCTGCTGGCGACTGGCGGCGGGCCAACCATGTACCGCTACCACACCCCGTCCGGCGACAAGAGCTGCGACGGCATGGCGATGGCGCTGCGCGCCGGGCTGCCGCTGCGCGACATGGAAATGGTCCAGTTCCACCCGACCGGGCTGATCGCGGGCAAGGATACGCGGATCACCGGCACGATCATCGAGGAAGGGCTGCGCGGCGCCGGGGGGCATCTGCTGGATGGCGCCGGGGAACGCTTCATGCACAAGTTCGATTCGCGCGGCGAGCGGGCGACCCGCGATATCGTCAGCCGTGGCATGTTCGAACAGATGCGCAACGGCCATACCAGCCCCAATGGCGGGCTGTACATCACCATGCGGCATCTCGACCCGGTGATGGTCCGAAAATCCTTCAAGGGCATGGTCGAACGCTGCCACGATGTGGGCTTCGACCTCGTCGGCGGGCTGGTGGAGATCGTGCCAACCGCGCATTACATGATGGGCGGCGTTGTCTTTGGCGTCGATGGAAAGACCGACCTGCCCGGCCTGTTCGCGGCGGGCGAGGATACCGGCGGGGTGCATGGCGCCAACCGGCTGGGCGGCAATGGCGTCGCCAATTCGACCGTGTTCGGCGGGCTGGCAGGGGATGCGCTGGCGCCCTACGTGAAGGAAGAAGGCGAATTTTCTGACCCGGACAATGCGGCGCTGGAAGCGGCCGCCGCCCGCGCGCTGGCGCCCTTCGGCCGGCCTGCGGGCGACATGAACGCGGTGCGCGACCGCCTGTACGACATGATGTGGGACGATGCGGGCATCGTGCGGACCCGCGACAGCCTGACCCGCGCGCTGGGGGCGCTGGACGAGCTCGATGCGGCTTTGGGCGAAATCGGGCTGGCGGAACAGAACCCCGCCTTCAATCTCAGCTGGCATGACTGGCTGAACATGGAGAACCTGATCCTGGTCAGCCGGTCCATCTGCCACGCGGCGCTGGCGCGGGAAAATTCGCGCGGCGCGCATTTCCGCGAGGATTTCCCCGAACCGGGCGACCTGGAGACATCGTACTACACGGTCGTCAAGCTGGCGGAAGACGGCCTTTCCGTTGCGACCAACCCGGTCGAATTCACCCGAGTTCGGCCCGGCGAAAGCCTCATTACGGACTGAATCAGGCCGGGACGTCGCCTTCCAGGATGATCCGCTGCATGACGCGGCCTTCCGAATGGTCGTAATCGTCATAGGCCAGGTGCACGACCGCCCGGTTGTCGCATAGCAGCAGGTCGCCGACCTGCCATTTGTGCCGGTAGCAGATTTCCGGCCGGATGATGGTGCCCATCAGCTCGTCCATGAAGGCGTGGCTTTCGTCCGGCGCCATGTCGACGAACCGTTCCGTCTTGCCCGGATGGATGTAAATGGCTTTTTTGCCGGTTTCCGGATGGGTGCGGACCAGCGGGTGGACCTGCCCGCCGCCGTATTTCTGCTTGTCCTCGTCGCTGACATAAATGAAGTTTTCGATCTTGTTGACCGTCTTCATGCCCGCAAGCTTCGCGCGCACCGTGCCCGGCAGTGCGTCATAGGCCATGTGCATGTTGGCGAAGCCCGTATCGCCGCCCGACGAGGGCAGGGAAATGGCGTAGAGCGCCGTGACCTTCGGCGGCTTCGCGTGGTTGGTATGGTCGGTATGCCAGTCCCGCGAGCCGGGCTGTTTCACGATGCCGTCCGGGTCGGGCGGGATCCGCCGGCTGTCCAGCACGGCGATTTCCGGATGTTCCGGCATCAGCCAGTCGGTCAGGTGCTGCGGCATGGTTTCGCCGAACAGCCGGATCGCGGCAAGATATTGTTCGGGATTCATCTTCTGGTCCCGGATCACGAGGACCAGATAGTCCCGCAGCGCCGCCTGCATCGCCTCGATATCGGCGGGCGCGACCGGACCGGTCAGGTCGATTCCCGTGACGGCGGCGCCGAGCGCGTCGCCCAGCGGTGTGATGATCATGGTCATGACGTTCTCCTGTGTCGGGTCACCAGCGGCTAAAGCCTATACCGCCTGATGGCTATCTGCCAATTGTCCTGTTCGGTTTCCCGGCGGCGTGTGCAGGTCCCGCTTGACCGGGCGGGCAAAGCGGGCAAGCTTGGGGGAAGGGAGAAAGCCATGATCAGGATCGAAGCGATTGAAGAAGCGGCGTTCGAAATCACCAGCCGCGCCGCGATTGAAATCCCCGAAGATTACCGCACGGGGTTGCGGGAACTGGTGAAGGGCGAAAAGGCGGAGTTGAGCCGCTTCGTGCTGGAAGCGATGCTGGACAATTACGAGGCCGCCGAGCAGGACCGCCGCGCCATGTGCGCCGATACCGGCGTGCCGCGGTTTTTTGTCAAGGCCGGGAACGAGGCGGCCATCGAAGGCGGGTTCGTGGCGCTGGAAGCGTCACTGCGCCGCGCGCTGGCCCGGGCGACGCAGGAAGTGCCCTTGCGTCCCAACCGGGTGCATCCGCTGACCCGCCAGGACAACAACAACAATGTCGGCATCAACGCGCCGGAAATCGACTATTCCTTTGAGCCGGGCGGCGACTGGGTGGATATCACCACCGTGCACAAGGGCGGGCTGTTCGGGTCCGATTACCGGATGCTGTTTCCCGGCGACGGGATCGACGGCATCAAGCGGTTTTTCCTGGACGTGATGTATGAGTTCGGGCGGCGCGGGCTGGCCTGCCAGCCGGCCATTGTCGGCGTGGGCATCGGCGGCAGCAAGGATGTCGCCATGACGCTGGGCAAGCAGGCGGCCTGCCTGCGGGTCGTCGGCGACCGCAACCCGGACCCGGCGGCGGCGAAGCTGGAAGACGAGCTGAAGGAAATGGGCAACGCCATCGGCATGGGGCCGATGGGCTATGTCGGCAGTTCGATGGTCGTCGATTGCCATGTGGAACTGGGCTACACCCATACCGGCGGGATGCCGATGAGCGTGCACAGCTTTTGCCTGTCGTCGCGGCGGGCGGTGGCGCGGCTGCATGGCGACGGGCGGGTTGAGTACCGCACCGACCCGAACTGGTTCACCCCTTACATGCGACGGGAGAGTGTCGAATGGCAGACGACGGAAAAAGCGCTGGCGGCGGGTTGAGGCATCGCCGCCTGACCGTGCCGGTCAGCGACGAGGACCTGCGCGACCTGAAGCTGGGCGATATCGTCTATCTTGACGGGGTGATCTATACCGGCCGCGAAGGCATGTACCAGCGCTATCTCGGCGACAGGGCCGAACCGCCGGTGCCGCTGGCGGAAATCTCGAACGTGAATTTCCACTGCTCGCCGGCGGCGTCGGTGAATGCGGACGGGACCTTCAATGTCGGCGCCGTGACCGCGACCGCCAGTTTCCGGTTCTCCAAATGGCTCGACGCCTGGTTCGCGAAGTCCGGCTGCAAGCTGATCGTCGGCAAGGGCGGCATGTCACCCGCCGACTACAGGGATCAGCTGGTGCCGAACGGCGCGCTCTACCTGACCACGGTCGGCTACGGCACCGGGGCGCTGCTGGGGCGGGCGATCAAGCGGGTGGTGGATGTGCACTGGCTGAAGGAACTGGGCATTGCCCAGGCGATCTGGGTGTTCGAGGTGGAGAATTTCGGCCCGCTGATCGTCGAAAGTGACATGGATGGCAACAGCCTGTTCGAACAGCAGGCGGCCCTGGTGAACGAGAAGGTCGATGCCGCCTATGGCGACCTGAAACGCCCTGCACTGGCCCGCTACGGCGAGACGACCAACCGCAAGGACGAGGTCGTCTGAGCCCGGTCATTCTGTGGATGTGCTTCGCAGCAACAAAAAGGGCCGGTGCGACATGCACCGGCCCGAATTGCATCTGGGATAGCCAGATTGGCGTGATGACTAGGCTTGCGCTTTGGTCATGTTCCAGTGGAATTCCTGCGGCTTGCGGGTTGCGTCCGGAAGCAGCTTGACGTTGACGAGCGCCGGGCCGTCATAGGCCATGGCTTCGTCCAGCGTCTTGCGCAGGTCTTTCGGATCGGAGACGAAGTAACCCTTGCCGCCGAACGCTTCCATCATCTTGTCGTAACGCGCATCGACGGACAGCACGTGCGGTGCGGCGGAGCCATCCTTCGGATAGACTTCGACGCCCTTGCCGATGCCGCCGTTGTTCAGCACCACGATCTTGACCGGCAGGCCGAGACGGCAGCAGGTTTCCATCTCCATGCCGGAGAAGCCGATGGCCGAATCGCCCGATACCGAAATCGTCGGAATATCCGGGTTGACCACGGCCGCGGCGATAACGAAGCCCATGCCGATACCCATCGTGCCATAGCTGCCGGCGTCCAGACGGCGACGCGCCTTTGCGTTCGGCAGCTGGGTACGGCCGATATCCATGGTATTGGCGCCTTCACCAATGATCATGGCGTCTTCACCGGCCCATTCGCGGATATCCTTCAGCGCGCGATAGTAGTTGAACGGCGAGGAATTGTCGTCGATCTGCGGCTGGATAGCGGCCGCGTTGTCGGCGGACTTCTTCGCGATCGCCTGACGCCAGGGCGTATCCTTCGGGTAGAACCACTGACGGCCGTCAAGCGCGGCGTTGCACTGGCCCATGACCGCCTTGCCGTCGCCAACCATGGCGACCGTCGCCGGACGGTTCTGGTGCATGGCTTCCGGTGCGATGTCGAGCTGAATGATCTTGACGTCCTTGTTGAAACGCGGGGCCAGACCGAAATGCATGATCCAGTTCAGCCGTGCGCCCATCAGGAAGACGACATCCGCTTCCTTCAGCGCCAGGCTGCGCGCCGCGCCGACCGACAACGGGTGGTTGTCGTCCATGACGCCCTTGCCCATCGGTGAGGCGAGGAAGGGAAGCTGGGTGCGTTCGATGAAGGAGCGGACCTCTTCTTCGGCGCCGGAATAGGCCATGCCCTTGCCGACGATGACCAGCGGCTTCTCCGCCTTTTCCAGAAGGTCGAGCGCCTGGTCGACATATTCCGGCATGGTCTGGACCCGCGGGGGGGCCGGGACGCGGGCGACGGCCGACACTTCGGATTCGTCGATTTCGCCGAGGATGATGTCGTCGGGCATGTCGAGATAGACGGGGCCCGGACGGCCGTAGATCGAGTGGCGAACCGCCATTTCGACGTAGAACGGAATCCGGTATCCGTGTTCCACGTTATGCGCGAACTTGCAGTAGGGTGCTGCCAGTTCGGTCTGGCGTTCTTCCTGGAAGGCGCCCATGCCGTTCTGATACACCGGCGACGCGCCACCGATCAGGATCATCGGCCAGAAATTTTCCTTGGCGTTCGCCAGGCCGGCAAAGGCGTGAATGACGCCGGGGCCGGAAACGGTGAGGCAGGCGCCCGGGCGCCCCGTCAGGTAACCGACGGCCTGTGCGGCGTAGGAAGCCGACTGTTCGTTTCGCATGCCGACATAGTTGATGCCCACCTCTTGTGCGGCGGCAGCGATTGGTTGTACGGGGAAACCGACAATCCCGAACATATGCTCCACACCCTGTTCCTTCAGGGATTTCGCCAGCAACATGGCGCCTGTAACCTTACCCATCCTTATCTCCTTATGATTGACGACATTTGTCACCGCGAGGAAACCGCGGGCAATGCCGATTCTTGATGAAAATGCGCCGTGAAAATAGTGTCTCCCTTCAGGCGCGTGCGCGAACCTTACCGGTTTTTTACGTGAGGGGAAATGCTATGTTACTCATGGTTGCCCAAAGCGGCGGCGCGCAGGGCGTCCGGCGTGAAGGGCATCCGCCGCAGCCGTAAACCGGATGCTTGCCGGATCGCATTGGCAATGGCGCCGGCAATCGGACCCGATGTCGCCTCGCCCGCGCCCAGGAAGGGCTCACCGGGGCGGTCGATCAGCACAGTTTCGATAACCGGGATATTGCCGAACCGCAGGATCGGGTAACTGTCCCAGTCGCGGCTCGTGATGCCGTCCCGGTCGAACTCGACCGATTCATACAGCGCCCAGCTCGCCGATTGCAGCAGCCCGCCCTCCAGCTGCGCCGTCAGCCCGTCCGGGTCGACGATCTGCCCGGCATCGGCGGCGATGACCGCCCGGTGCAGGCGTATTTCGGCCGCATCGGTCACTTCCAGTTCGATGCCGACGGCGGCATAGGTCTTGACGTTCTTGTACTGTGAAAAGGCGAATCCCCGGCCGTGACCTTCCGGCAGCGGCGCGTTGCCCAGTTTCGCCGCCATGGCGTTGAGCACATCGCGGGCGCGCTGGTCGCTGAGATGCCGCAGCCGGAATTCCAGCGGATCGATGCCGGCGGCTTCGGCCAGTTCGTCCATGAAGGATTCGATGGCGAAGGTATTGGCGAAGGCGCCCAGCGTCCGCATCGAGGAGGTGCGCAGCGGCATGCCCCGGACCAGGTGCTTCACCAGGCGCTTGTTCGGCAGGTCGTAGAGCGGATCCATGTTGCGGTGGATCCCGCCATGTTTCTGCATGTTGGGCTGCGGTGCGTAAGGCTGGATCGCGTCGGCAAGATGGCGGGTCGACAGCAGGCGCGCGGGTCCGGCACCACCGGCGCCCGGACGCGGCCGCATGGAGTGGGTGTCGCTATGGGTTTCCTGCGCCCAGGCGGTAACGGCGCCGCTGCTGTCCAGGCTGGCGCTCAGGTCCATGGCCATGCAGGACCCGTAGGGTTCCCAGGCGTTTTCGTCCGCGCGGGTCCATTTCAGCAGGATCGGCACGCCGGGACTGGCGCGCGCCACCAGCACCGCGTCGAAGGCCGCGTCATCGGCGCCATTATGGCCGTAGCATCCGGCGCCGGGCACGTGATGAATCCGGATCGATTCTTCCGGCAGATTCAGCGCCCCGGCCATGGCGGCGCGCAGAATGTAGATGCCCTGGCTATGGGACCAGACGGTGACCTTTCCGTCCTCCCACAGCGCGGCGCCGGCGGACGGCCCGATCGAGGCGTGCATGTGGTAGGGGCGGTCATAGCGCGCCGATAGGGTCACGGTGGAATCGGCCGGCGGTTCCGTCAGGGGCGGCAGCGGCGCTTCCTGCGGCGTGCCATCGGTGACCGGCAGGCTGGTGCGGTCGTTGCTGCGCAGCCGTTCGAAGATGTCCTGGGGTTCGAGCCCCGGCCCGCTGTCCCAGTCGGCGGCGTTGAACAGCCGGG
>JAQCHR010000414.1 GCA_027619655.1 Pseudomonadota bacterium | reverse complement strand
ACGGATTCTACAATTTCAGCGGGACGGGCCTCTGGCACCGGGCGGCAATCGAGAGCGCCAAGATTGTCATCGTCGAGGTGACGAAGGGCCTGCCCTGGTGCCACGGCGAGAATAACGGGGTCCATGAAAGCGAGGTCGATTTCGTGATCGACGGGGACGATTCCCCCGCGCCGGAACTACCCGGCGCACCGATCACCGCGGTTGATCGCGCCGTCGGGCGGCTTATCGCCAGTGAAATCGAAAACGGCGCCTGCCTGCAGGTCGGTATCGGCGGGATGCCCAACGCGGTCTGCGCCGCGCTTCTGGAAAGCGGCGTCGGGAAACTCGGCATCCACTCCGAAATGCTATCGGACGGGATGATCGACCTCTACAGGTCGGGCCAGGTCACCGGGTCGGAGAAGGCGCTGCACAAGGGCAAGATCGTCTACAGCTTCGCGCTGGGTTCGCGCTCCCTGTATGAGGCAATCGACCGCAATCCCGATTTCCTGTGCTGCCAGGTGGACCGGACCAATCCGCCGGACATCATCATGCAGAACGACCGTGTCGTCGCGATCAACAATACGACCCAGATCGACCTGCAGGGCCAGGCTGCCTCGGAATCCGACGGGCACCGCCATATCAGCGGCACCGGCGGCCAGTTGCAGTTCGTCCGGGGTGCCTACGCCTCGCCGGGCGGAAAATCATTCATCTGCCTGTCATCGACATACGAGCGGCAGGATATCCGCAAGAGCCGGATCGTCCTCGACCTGACGCCCGGAAACATCGTCACGGCGCCCCGCTCCGACATGATGTATGTCGTGACCGAATACGGCATCGTGAACCTGAAGGGAAAGTCCGTGGCGGACCGTGCCCGGGCGCTCATTTCCATCGCGCATCCGGACTACCGCGAGAACTTGGAACGGGAAGCCTACGAGAATGCCCTGATTCCAAAGGGCTATGCCTGATATCACCTGACATCGACTGTCATGGCCGCGGTGCCTTGCGATCGCTCCATCCTGACCGCAAACCAGCCGTTCCCGAACCATGCCGCCATCGTGTATCGTGCCGGCACCGGGTCATTTACACGTCAGGGGAAATATCATGGCTGAATACATTCCGGCGGCGCTGGACTGGGTGCGCGAACAGGTTGAACTGTATGAAGGCAGCGGCGGCACCAAGGGGACCACACTGCGCGATACCGGCCTGCCCTGCATCATCGTCACGCATACGGGCAACAAGACCGGCGGCATTCGCAAGATTCCGGTGATGCGGGTCAAGGTCGGCAAGGGCTATGTAATTGTCGGCTCCTATGGCGGGCGCGAAAAGAACCCGGTCTGGGTCTATAACCTGCGGGCCAATCCGGACGTGGAAATCCGCGATGCGACCGAGGTGTTCAAGATGCGGGTGCGCGAGGTCGAGAACGATCCCGAGCGCAAGCAGCTCTGGGACGCATCCGCGAAAGCCTTCCCGCCCTATCTCGACTACGAGAAAAAAGCCCCGCGCAAGATTCCCGTCTTCATCGCCGAACCGGTCTGAACCTGAATGCCGCGATCCGGTCACGGATCGCGGCGGGTTACGTTATGCGGGCAGCTTGGTCGACTGCCAGGTGACCATGCGCCAGGTGCCGTTCTGGTTCTGGTACACATCGGTGAAGCGGACGCCGAAGGAATTCGGCGTGCCGTTCGAGACGACGCTGATCTTCGCCACGCCGGTCAGCACCACCACATCGCCCAGGTCCTGCGCCACGACATCCGACGGCACGACCGAGGTATAGACGGTTGCGCCCGATTCCATGTTGCCGATCAGGCTGTCCTTGGTGTCCATGCGCGCCGAGGAATGGGTGTAGATCAGCCCCTTGCACAGCATGTTCTTCAGCTTGGCAATATCCTTGTCCGCCATGGCCTGCATCCGCGCCTTGTCGAGCGCAATAATCTTGGCGCCGTTGTCACTCATGGAATGTCTCCGATTCAGGTTCGTTGATAAGAATGCGGCGGAACATGTTGATTGCAGTTCCAAAATGCGGATCGGTATGCGTCCGCCTTGATGGCGTCAGTTTGGCAGGATCACCGCCTTGCCGTCGACCTGCTTGTCGAACAGCTTGTAGGCCTCGTCCGCCTGGTCGAGCGTCCAGCGATGGGTGAACAGCCGTTCAACATCGATCTTGCGATCGGCGACGAATTCGGCGCATTCCGCCTGGATGTTCTTGGAGAAAGTCCAGGACGCCATCAGGGTGATCTGGCGACGCAGCATGTCCGGGCTGACCTCCAGCGTCACCTCGCCGCCTTCGCCGACATAACAGGCGGTGCCCCAGGAGCGGGTCGCCTGCACCGCCGCGCGCCGGGCCTGCGGCGCGGAGGAACAATCCATCGTCTTGTGCGCGCCCTCCCCGTGGGTCAGTTCGCGAATGGCTTCCACCGGGTCGTTGTTGCCCGGGTTGATCACCTCGTCGGCGCCGAATTCCCGCGCCCGCTCGCAGCGTTCCGGCGAGATATCCAGCGCGATAACCCGGGCCCCCATCGCCTTGGCCAGTTGCGTCGCGGAAAGGCCGACCGGCCCCTGGCCGAAGATTGCGATGGTTTCCTCGCCATGCAGCGACAGGCGCTTCAGCGCGCCATAGGCCGTGCCCGTGCCGCAGGAAATCGCCGCACCGGTCTCGAAGGACAGCGCATCCGGCAGCGGCACCAGCGTCGATACCGGCACCTTCATGTAGTTGGCGTGGCCGCCATTGCCGCCCGACCCGAAGACGATGGCCCCGTCCAGGCACATCTGCGCCCATCCGGCGCTGCAATGCTTGCAGGTGCCGCAGCCTTCATAGTGATGGTCCATCACCCGCTGGCCGATATGCGCCTCCTGCGGGGTCACGGCAGAGCCGACGGCGACGACAATGCCGCAGGGTTCATGCCCGGCGATCACCGGCACGTCGCTGCGCTTGATCCCGCCGCTGACCGCACCCGATGTCCAGGTATTGCGGTACAGCTTCAGGTCGCTGCCGCACATGCCCGACGCCTTGATTTCCAGCACAACTTCGCGCGGACCGGGCTCCGGGTCCGGAAACTCCCGGACCTCGATCTGCCGGTCCCCCAAAAATACAACGCCCCGCATGACACGCCTCCCGCTTTTGTGTTTGTTGCCGAATCACCTGCCTGCCGGATTCGCGCGCAATACTATTCCCCAGTTCCGCCAGCAATTCCAGCCATTTGGCAATTAAATCGCCCGTCGGTGCCGGAACTAGCAAGAAAAAAGGCCGTACCCCGAAGGGCACGGCCTTTCCCCGAAACGATGTGGCAGTGCAGTATCAGAAGCCCATACCGCCCATGTCACCCATGCCGCCCATGCCGCCCATATCGGGCATGCCGCCGCCGGCGCCGCCCTTCTTCTCGGGCTTGTCGGCAACCATGGCTTCGGTCGTGATCAGCAGGCCGGCCACCGAGGCGGCATCCTGCAGCGCGACACGAACGACCTTGACCGGATCGATGATGCCGGCCTTGACCATGTCGCAATACTTCGCGGTCTGGGCATCGAAGCCCCAGTTGGCGTCGTTGTTTTCCAGCAGCTTGCCGGCAATCACCGAACCGTCTTCGCCCGCATTGTTGGCGATCTGACGGCACGGAGCCTGAATGGCCTTGCGGACGATGTTGATGCCGACCTGCTGGTCGTCATTTTCACCCTCAAGCTTGTCCAGAACCC
>JAQCHR010000413.1 GCA_027619655.1 Pseudomonadota bacterium | reverse complement strand
GCCGTCTTCGATTGCGCCAACCCCTGCGGCAAGAAGGGCACGCGCTCGCTCTCGGTCGAAAGCCACATCCGCATGATGGCGGCGGCGCAGCCGTTCATTTCCGGCGCGATTTCCAAAACCATCAACATGCCGAACGACGCGACAATCGAGGACTGCAAGGAAGCCTATCACCTGTCCTGGCGCCTCGGCCTGAAGGCAAACGCGCTGTATCGCGACGGCTCGAAGCTGAGCCAACCGCTGCAGGGGGGGCGGCTGGACGATGACGAGGAACTGACGGAAGACGCCGCCGAACAGCCGCGTGTCGCAGCGGCACCGGCCGCGGCCGAACGCATCGTGGAGCGGATCGTTGAGCGGGTTGTCAGCGAACGCCGCCGGCTGCCCAGCCGACGCAAGGGCTATACCCAGAAAGCGATCGTCGGCGGGCACAAGGTCTATCTGCGGACCGGCGAGTACGAAGATGGCGAACTCGGTGAAATCTTCATCGACATGCACAAGGAGGGTGCGGCGTTCCGGTCGCTGATGAACAATTTCGCCATCGCGATTTCCATCGGCCTGCAATACGGCGTGCCGCTGGAGGAATTCGTCGAGGCGTTTACCTTCACCCGGTTCGAACCGTCCGGCATGGTGGAAGGCAATGACGCCATCAAGATGTCGACCTCGGTGCTCGACTATATCTTCCGCGAAGTCGCCATCAGCTATCTCGGCCGGAACGATCTTTCCCATGCGGAACCTTCCGACAATCTGCCGGATGCGCTCGGCGATGGCGAAAAGGAAGGCATGCTGCCGCCCGATCCGGCCCGGACCATGGAAACCATCCGGCGGGTCGCCAGCTCGGGCTATGTCCGCTCCTCGAACCTGTTCCTGATCAATGGCGGCGAAGGCGCAAAAACCGCCCGGGCCTCGGCCCATGGCGGCGGCCAGACCGTCGTTTCGACGGAAACGGTCGTCGGCGCCCTGGCGGTCAGCGAAACGATGGTCGCGGATATGGATACAAAGCTGGACCAGCGCTACCAGGCGCGCGCCAAGGGGTATGAAGGCGATGCCTGCGGCGAGTGCGGCAATTTCACGCTGGTGCGCAACGGAACCTGCATGAAATGCGTTACCTGCGGGGGAACGAGCGGATGTTCCTGACCTGACGCTGACGAATATATCGAGCTCCCTGTGACCTGGGGGGTGGCGGGATGCTGCCCCCATTTTTTTTTGGGCGCGATTATCGCGGATTCGTATCGCAGGCGGGGTAGGGCAGGCGCAGAAAGTCGGGAATGTTTGATGAATTCGACACTATTGCAGGCACTGTACGAAGATCATATTCGCCAGAGGCAGCTTCTGGACAAGATTGAAACAGAGCTCCGGAAGTTCGGTGACGATCATGCCGTACCGGACCTGGAGCTTATCGTGCTGGCGCTAAAGTATTGCGTCGATTACCCGGCCAGGTATCACCATCCGGTGGAGGATGTCCTTTACGCCCGTATTCTTGAAAAGCAGCCCGGATTGCGTGACACGCTTGATAAGGCGCTTCAGGACCATGAGGTTCTTGCCAGATTGACGGCGTCTTTCGCGACGGCCATGGCCGAGATGATCGGTGGCGCGCCGCGGTACAAGGCACTGGCTGCAGGTGAGCGCTTCATAAGCATGTTTCGGCGGCACATGGAAACTGAGGAAACGAAACTGTTCCCGTCTGCGCGCGACAGCTTGACCCCGGAAGACTGGGACTCAATCGATGCCGAGTTAAAATTGCCCGACGATCCGTTATTTGGCGAGAATATCCGGGACGCGTATTTAGCCCTTCATCGCCGGGTGCTGGCAGGTAGTCGTTAGACCATTTGCTGAAATCGTGGATCGCCGGGACGTCGGGCGTTAAAGTCGCGGCAGGAAACATCAGGAACAGGGAGCAATTCAAATGGCTGGCACGATAGACGCGCGTCTGACGGAATTGGGGATCACATTGCCGGCCGCCGCCGCGCCCGTAGCCAATTATGTGCCTTACGTCATCAGCGGCAACCAGTTGTGGATTTCCGGCCAGCTTCCCTTGTGGGACGGTGCGCTTAAATATACCGGCCAGACCGGCGATGCCGTGACGGTCGACGAGGCAGCTGATGCAGCGCGGGTCTGCGCCCTGAATATCCTGGCCCAGGCGAAGGCGGCGCTGGGCGATCTGGACCGGATCACCCGGGTCGTCAAGCTGACGGGTTTCGTGAACGCGGTCCCGGGGTTTACCGACCAGCCGAAGGTCATCAACGGCGCGTCGAACCTGATGGTTGAAGTGCTCGCCGACAAGGGACGGCATGCGCGCTCCGCCGTCGGCGCCGGCGGGCTGCCGCTGGGCGCGCCCGTCGAGGTCGATGCGGTCATCGAATTCGCCTGATGGTGAATTTCTGCCAGGACTGATCATCGCCCTGGATTGGTGTCGGGAGGCGCCGTTGCTTTATCGCGGTGCCAGCTGTGCCCGCGATTCGGCACGTCGGATATTGGCATACAGGACCGTTTGCGTCGGAACGTCCTGCGTCCCGGTCGCATTCCTGAAACGGCTGATGAAACTGCGGTACACGCCGTATTTGAAATACACGATATCCGCTGACATGGTCCGGCCGGCATAGTCGACCTTCCGGATGCCATTCACCCATACCCGGAAATATCCGTCCTCGTTTCGTGTCCATCGGGCTGCCACCTCGATTCTGTGCCAGCGTCCGCGCAGGGCCGCAGCATCGATCAGCGGGTGGTACCGGCGGGTATGGCCGGCAACCTGATCGTCGAGATAAAGGCCGCCGGGGGTTTGCTGAAACATCCAGATGACATGCGATTTTTCCTGATGGAACTGGCCCAGCGCCAGTTTGGCGGGATGGATTTCCGGAAAACCGGCGGGCAGGAAAAAGCTCCAGCCATACCACCGGGTGCTGCCCGCCGGTTCACGGTCGCCCCTTTCGGACAGTTCTGACCGCTCCCGATCCGTCGCGCAATCATCCCAGCCCCGGTTCGCGCTGCAATCGCCGGGTCGGACCTCGAACCGCTCAACGGTCGCTGTTGGCGCGGTGCCGGTCGGATCCGGGACGACGATGTAGCCATATGGCGTTGAATTCAGGGACCGTTCGAAGGGGCCGAACGCGCCCCGGTCGGCCGCTCCGCAAACCGCGGGAGCGAACAGGCCGATCAGCACGGCGCAATATCCGGCCAGAATACGGGGCAATTGCGTTATTTCCGGTCGCCGCCGAACAGGGCGTCCATGTCCTCGTGGCCGAAATCGCGATAGAAATCGGCATTGACCTTCAGCGCCTCGGCAAGCAGGACCCGGTATTCCGCGCGGGGAATTTCCCGGGCGCCGAACTGGCTCAGATGGCTGGTGATGAACTGGGCGTCGAGCAGCGCGTAGCCGCCGGCGACCAGCCGGGCGACCAGATGGACCAGGGCGACCTTGCTGGCATCGCGGGCGCGGCTGAACATGCTCTCGCCGAAGAAAGCGCCGCCCAGGGAAATGCCGTACAGGCCGCCGACCAGTTCGCCGTCCAGCCAGCATTCGACGCTATGGGCGTATCCCATATGGGAAAGAGACGTATAGAGCTTGACGATACGGTCGTTGATCCAGGTTTGCGGCCGGCCCTCGGATGCTTCGGCGCAGGCTTCGATGACCGCGTGGAAGTCGTAGTCGAAGGTGACATGGTAGCGGCCGCTGCGGATGGTGCGGGCCAGCCGCCGGGG
>JAQCHR010000412.1 GCA_027619655.1 Pseudomonadota bacterium | reverse complement strand
CCCAGCTGGGCGCGCTGGGCCTGCACGGGATCACGGTGGCCGAGGAATTCGGTGGTGCCGGGATGGGCTATACCGAGCATGTCGTCGCGGTGGAGGAGCTCAGCCGCGCTTCCGCGTCGGTCGGCCTGTCCTACGGGGCGCATTCCAACCTCTGCGTCAACCAGATCAATCGCAACGGGACCGAAGAACAGAAACGCCGCTACCTGCCAAAGCTGATTTCCGGCGAACATGTCGGCGCACTGGCGATGAGCGAAAGCGGCGCTGGCTCCGACGTGGTGTCCATGCGGCTGCGGGCGGAGCGCAAGGGCGACCGCTACATCCTGAACGGCACCAAGATGTGGATCACCAACGGCCCGGTGGCCGATACGCTGGTGGTCTATGCCAAGACCGACCCGGCGGCGGACAAGCGCGGCATTTCCGCCTTTCTGGTCGAGAAGGGGTTCAAGGGGTTTTCGACGTCGCGGAAGCTGGACAAGCTGGGCATGCGCGGGTCGGATACCTGCGAGCTGGTCTTCGAGGATTGCGAGGTGCCGGCGGAAAACATGCTGGGCGACGAGGGCCGCGGCGTGAACGTGCTGATGAGCGGGCTCGATTACGAGCGCATCGTGCTGGCCGGCGGGCCGCTGGGCATCATGCAGGCCTGCATGGATTCGGTCGTGCCCTATATCCACGAGCGCAGGCAGTTCGGCCAGGCGATCGGCGAATTCCAGCTGATGCAGGGCAAGATCGCGGATATGTACACCACGATGAATGCCAGCCGGGCCTATGTCTACGCGGTGGCGCAGGCCTGCGACCGGGGCGAGACGACCCGCAAGGACGCGGCGGGGGCAATCCTCTATGCCGCGGAGAAGGCGACCTGGATGGCGCTGGAGGCGATCCAGTGCCTCGGCGGGGTAGGCTACACGAACGAATTCCCGACGGGCCGCCTGCTGCGCGACGCCAAGCTGTACGAGATCGGCGCCGGGACCAGCGAAATCCGCCGCATGCTGATCGGCCGCGAACTGTTCGACGAAACCAAGTGAGGCGCAGGCGATGCAGCGCCTGATCAACGCGGCCGGTTATTCGATCGCGGGCCTGCGGGCGACCTGGGCGAACGAGGCGGCCTTCCGCCAGGAAGTCCTGCTGGCGGCGGTGATGATCCCGCTGGGGCTCTGGCTGGGCGATACGGGGCTGGAGCGCGCGATGCTGGTGGCGCCGCTGCTGCTGGTCCTGATGATTGAGCTGCTGAACAGCGCCATCGAGGCGGTGGTCGACCGGGTCGGCCGGGAAATCGCCCCGCTGTCCAAGATCGCCAAGGATACCGGGTCGGCTGCGGTGCTGGTCAGCCTGGTGAATGTCGTTGTGGTGTGGACGCTCGTGCTGGTTTGACGGCAATATGCCGCCGCAGACGGGAACGGTTCAGGAGGGATATGATGAGCGGGAAACTAGAAAAGCCGGCATTCGATCCGGCGACGCTTACGGTGCGCCGCGGCGCCAGCTATCCCGGCGATTTCAACGCGGTGTGCGAGGGTCGCGAGAAGCGCGCGCTGGGCGACGCGGCGGGACTGACCAATTTCGGCGTCAATCATGTCATCATGCCGCCGGGCGTGGCGTCGGCGCACCGGCACTGGCACAGCAGGCAGGATGAATTGATCTATGTCCTGGAAGGCGAACTCGTTCTGGTGACCAATGCGGGCGAACAGGTGCTGGGCGTTGGCATGGCAGCGGGGTTCCCGGCCGGTGTTGCGGACGGGCACATGCTGGTCAACCGCACCGACCGGCGGGCCGTCTATCTAGAAGTCGGCGACCGCACCGCCTGCCATGCGGTGGACTACCCCGATATCGACCTGACCCTGACGACCGGGCCGCAGGGCCGCCTGTTCACGCACAAGGATGGCAGACCTTACTGAACTGACGGAAACGGGAGGAAACAATCATGGCGAAGGACATCTTGATATCGACCGACCTGACGATGCTGACCTGGAGCGCCGCGCTCTGCGCCCTGATCTGGGTGCCCTATATCCTGGCGCGGATTTCCGCCTGGGGACTGCTGGACGCCGTCGGCTACCCGGAATCGCCGCCGCCGGTGGCGGCCTGGTCGGCGCGCCTGCACAAGGCGCATCTCAACCTTGTGGAAAACCTGGCACCCTTCGCCGCGCTGGTGCTGGTGGCGCATGTCGCGGGCGTCGCCAACGAGACGACCGCGCTGGGCGCGCAGATTTTCTTCTGGGCCCGGGTCGTGCATGCCATCGCCTATGTCTTCGCGATTCCGTTTCTACGGACCCTCGCATTCGCCGCCGGTATCGCCGGCATGGCGATGATCTTCGCGGTCATCGTCGGCTGGTAACGTCAGGGAGAAGCCTATGCCTACCGTATTGATCACCGGGGCCAGCCGGGGGATCGGCAAGGGGTTTGCCGATTATTACGCCGCGGAAGGCTGGCGCGTGATCGCCACCGCCCGCAATCCCGATGGCCTTGCCGGGGAGGCACTGCCACTCGACGTCACCAGCGATAGCTCCGTGACGTCGCTGGTGGACAGCCTCGCGGGGGAACCCATCGACCTGCTGATCAACAACGCGGGCATTACCGGACCGCGCGGGTCCGGCGTGGGGAACCTCGATTACGACGCCTGGGGCGAAGTGCTGGCGGTGGATGCGATCGCGCCGATCCGGGTGGCGGCGGCGCTGGCGGACAATGTCGCGAAATCGGAGCGGAAGCTGATGGTCTTCATCTCGTCCATGATGGGCAGCATCGGCCAGACCCATTCCAGCGACTCGATCCTGTACCGCTCGGCCAAGGCCTGCCTCAACCAGGCCGTGAACGTGATGTCGCATGACCTGAAGTCGCGCGGCATCGCCTGCGTGCTGTTCCATCCCGGCTGGGTGCGCACCGACATGGGCGGTGCGGGCGCCGCCATCGACGTGAAGACCAGCATTCGCGGCATGACCAATGTCATCACCCGGCTGGGCATCAAGGATAACGGCCGGTTCATCAATTATGACGGGTTCGATATTCCCTGGTAGGACCGGTTAGCGTAAACACACAATACCGATCCACGAGGAGCCGACCCCGATATGAGCGTTCTGCAATCCGCCATCAAGCCGCGCGACGCGGTGTTCAAGGCCAATGCCGAAGCGATGGCGGCGCTGGTCGCCGACCTGGCCGAAAAGCATGCGGCCGTCGCCCGGGGCGGCAGCGACGCGGCTATGGAGCGGCACGTGGCGCGCGGCAAGATGCCGGCGCGCGAACGCATCCGCACCCTGTGCGATCCGGGTTCGCCGTTCCTGGAATTTTCCGCGCTGGCCGCCTACGGCATGTATGACGACAATATCGCCGCCGCCGGTATCATTACCGGAATCGGCGTCGTGTCCGGCACCGAATGCGTCATCGTCGCCAATGACGCGACGGTCAAGGGCGGGTCGTATTATCCGGTCACGGTGAAGAAGCATCTGCGCGCGCAGGATATCGCCCGCGAAAACAACCTGCCTTGCATCTACCTGGTCGATTCCGGTGGCGCGAACCTCCCCAACCAGGAAGGCATCTTCCCGGACCGCGACCATTTCGGGCGGATCTTCTACAATCAGGCGACGATGTCCGGCCTGGGCATTCCGCAGATCGCCTCGGTCATGGGGTCGTGCACGGCGGGCGGCGCCTATGTGCCGGCCATGTCCGACGAAGCCGTCATCGTGCGCGGGCAGGGGACCATCTTCCTGG
>JAQCHR010000411.1 GCA_027619655.1 Pseudomonadota bacterium | reverse complement strand
CCGAGGAAGCCGAGCCCCTTGGCGCGGTTTTCCGACGTCGTCACATCGGCGATATAGGCCTGCGAAACCGTCAGCCAGCCGGCGGTCGCCCCCGCGAAAAAGCGGCTGGCAAAGATTTCCCACAGCGAATCCGCCTGCGCCAGCCAGATATAGGACCCGCAGGTGCAGGCCACGCTGAACAGCATGACCGGCTTGCGGCCGATCCTATCCGACAGCCGGCCCCAGATCGGCGCTGTCAGCAGGCTCGCCGCGGAAAAGACCGAGAAGATCAGCGTCGCGATTTCCGGGCCCGCATCGAAGGCGGTGACGTAGAAGGGCAGCACCGGCAGTACAACGCCGAGCGCGATCAGGTTGACGCAGGTGGTGAGAATTACCGGCACCATGCGGTGCAAACTCCTTGTTGGGACCGGCGCTTGTTAGCAGGTACCGCCGATCAAAGCACCGTTTTTCAGATTGGAAGCAATTCTAACGCCGGCCGAACAGCCTTTCGATATCCGCGAGCTTGAGTTCGACGAAGGTCGGCCGCCCGTGGTTGCACTGGCCGGAATGGGGCGTAACCTCCATTTCCCGCAGCAGCGCGTTCATTTCATCGCCGTTGAGCCGCCGCCCGGCGCGCACCGACCCGTGGCAGGCCATCGTCCCGCAGACATCCTCCAGCCGCTCCTTCAGGCTGAACGCGTCACCGAACTCCGACAGCTCGTCCGCCAGGTCCCGCACCAGCGCCTGCGAATCGACCTGGCCCAGCATCGCCGGGACCTCGCGCACCAGCACCGCGCCGTCGCCGAAGGCCTCGACGACGAGACCCAGTTCCTGCAGCTCCCCGGCCCGCTGCACCAGCCGTGCCACGGCGCTTTCATCCAGTTCGACGACTTCCGGGATCAGCAGCGCCTGCCGCGCCACCCCGGTTTCGCCCAGCGCCTTTTTCATCCGCTCATAGACCAGGCGCTCATGCGCCGCATGCTGGTCGACGATGACGATTCCGTCGGCGGTCTGCGCGACGACATAGGTTTCGTGCAATTGCGCCCGCGCCGCACCCAGCGGGTACGAGCCCTGGCTCAGCGTGTCGTCCGCCGAAGGCGCAACAGAAGGCTGCGCCAGCGCGCTGCCGCCGAAGGGCGACTGGAACGCCGCCGCGCTGGCGGCAAGGCCCGGTGACGGCGTGGAGGGCCGGTAGCCATAGCTGCCGCCGCCGCTGCGACCATAGGGCAAGGATCCCATTCCCGGGCGGACCGCGCCCAGCGCCGCATCGGCGACGGTAGTCGAGGCACGGTGCCCCGCTTCCGCCAGGGCGTGTTTCAATGCGCCGACGATCAGCCCGCGCACCAGCCCCGCATCGCGGAACCGCACCTCCGCCTTCGCCGGGTGGACATTCACATCCACCGAGCGCGGCTCAATCGCGACGAACAGCGCCACCATCGGATGCCGGTTATTGGCGAGGAAATCCATATAGGCGCCCCGCACCGCGCCATGCAGCAGCTTGTCGCGCACCGGGCGGCCGTTCACGAACAGGAACTGCTGCATCGCGTTCGAGCGGTTCAGCGTCGGCAGCCCCGCATAGCCGGTCAGGCGGATGCCTTCGCGTTCCGCGTCGATCCGCAGCGCGTTGTCGGCAAACTCGCGGCCCATCACGGCCCCCAGCCGGGCGAGCCGGGTATCCAGCAGGTCGCCATTTGCGATGTCGCAGCGGAACCGTTCGCGCGTATCGTCGCGTACCGTGAAGGCGATATCCGGCCGCGCCATCGCCAGCCGCTTTACCGTATCCAGGATCTGCGCCGTTTCGGCCCGGTCGCCCTTGAGGAATTTCAGCCGGGCCGGGGTTGCATAGAACAGGTCGCGTACGTCGATCCGCGTGCCGCGCGGATGGGCGGCAGGCTGAGGCGCGGATACCGCCCCCCCTTCCACCGTAATCGACCAGGCGGAGTCGGCGCCTTCCGGACGGCTGACGATGGACAGCCGGCTGACCGCGCCGAGCGAGGGCAGCGCCTCGCCCCGGAAGCCCATGGTCTGGATGTCGAACAGGTCGTCATCGGCAAGCTTCGACGTCGCATGGCGCTCGATGGCGAGTTGCAATTCATCGGGAGTCATGCCGGAACCGTCATCGCTGACCGAAATCAACGACTTGCCGCCGTCGCGGATCGCGATGTCGATCCGCCGCGCGCCGGCATCGATGCTGTTTTCGACCAGTTCCTTGACCGCGGAAGCCGGCCGCTCCACGACCTCGCCCGCGGCGATGCGGTTGATGAGGGATTCGGGCAGGCGGCGGATGGTCATGGCCGCATCATTGCCGACGATTCGCCGCGGTGCAATGCGGCAGAAACGGCGGCGGGAGACTATGCGGCTGACGCGGACGCCCGGATACCCGTAAGTCGGCCAAACAGCGTTGGCCGGATGGGTTATGGCCCCGCTTTTCCGTCAGCACCGCCGTCGCAAGTCCTGTATGGGGCGACATTCAGGCTATATCCCGTTTCGCCCGTGACAAGGATTACGGGGTCACGCGGTTCCGCTTCGATCTTGCACCGCAACCGGTATATGTGGGTTTCGACCGTGTGCGACTTCGCGCCGCCGCCGGTTCCCCAGACCTCCCGCATCATTTCCGCACGACTCAGCGTCCCTGTCGCTGATCGGAGCAGCGCCATCAGAATTGACGATTCCTTGCGGGTAAGAACCACGGTTTTCGATGTTTCCGTATTGGTGAGAACCTTTTTCGAGGGCTGGAAACAGTACGGGCCTATCGCAAATGTGGCGTCCGCGCTTTCATGAAAGACGCGAAGCTGCGCCCGTATGCGCGCCTGTAGGACGCCAAAACGGAACGGCTTGGTAACGTAGTCATTGGCACCCGAATCAAGCCCGAGAATGATGTCGGAATCCGTGTTGTGCCCCGTCAACATGATGACCGGACACCTTATCCCCATGCGCCGCAACACGCGGCAGGCTTCGCGACCATCCATATCCGGGAGGCCGACATCGAGCAAAAGACACGAAAAGCGGGTGACCTTTGCCCTGGAGAGGGCATCGCTGGCGCTATGGCTCACGGACACATCGAATTCGGCATACATCTGCAACTGCTGCCTCAGGGCTGCCGTCAGCAGCGTATCGTCGTCCACGATGAGGATACTTGACCGGGCGAGTATGCCTTCCGGGTACATGCTGATTCCTCTGTTATTATTTGCCGGTCGCGTTCGGGATGCGACCGAATCCCGCTCGGTCGGGACGGACATTTTCCGGCAGAAAGAAAAGCCCAAATCCGGAGGGCGCGCCGTTGTGGCAACGGCCGCAATAGCGCATGTCTGCCGACGAGGCGTCGCGGGATATGCCCGCCACGACGCCATCGGGGGCGATCGTCATATACATCCAGTCGCCGTATTCCGGCGCATATCCAGGGGTCATCTTTTCCATCAGGAACATGGGCCCGGACATGATGTCCCCGCTTTCGGTTACGATAAAGCTGTCCTTTACGATTATCGCGCCGGTCCGGACGGGAGCGGATCGTTCGAACAACCCGTAATTTTCAGCCTTGGCGTTCGCGTAATTGTTCACGAACAGGTTGCCGTGTCGCGACGAGCGATAGGGCACGGTGTTGTGTCGCGTCCAGTTCCCGTAGGCTAGGGCGATAGGGTCGCCGGAACGGAAATAACCTTCGGCCAGGCGCGGCTGGATGGCTTGGTATATGCGTTCCGCATCGTCACCGCCCATCGATGCCGGGTCC
>JAQCHR010000008.1 GCA_027619655.1 Pseudomonadota bacterium | reverse complement strand
CGGCCCTGCGCCTGCGTGAACCGTTCCCCGGCCAGACGCATGTTAATTGCGGGTTGGCTGGGGCGGGAGGATTCGAACCTCCGAATGCCGGGATCAAAACCCGGTGCCTTAAGCCGCTTGGCCACGCCCCACCAATCAGGAAACGCCCTTGATTGCGCAGCGGGAATGTATGCGCATCGTTGAACGCCCGCAACCGGGAACCGCGCCAAAACCTCACGCGGTTCCCGCCAGTTCGCTGGGCGCGATCCACCAACCGTCCTGGTCGATCGTATCGGCGGCGCGTTGAGCTGCCGCCACATCCTGGTAAAGGGCAAAACAGGTGCCGCCGCTGCCGGACATCCGGGCGAGCAGGCAGCCGGGGGTTTCTTCCAGCGCGGTCAGCACGGTGCGGATCACGGGGCACAGCCGGATGGCGGCATCCGTGAGGTCGTTGCCCCGCTCGTCAAGCATGGCGGCAAGGTCGCCGATATCCGCGGGCGGGCGTTGCAGGCGGTTGGGCGTTGAAAATCCGCCCTTTCGGGCGGCGAATACGGACGGGGGCGCGATGCCGATCCCGGGATTGACGAGCAGGATACCGGCCGGGGGAAGCTCCGGCGCGTCTTCAAGCAGTTCGCCGATTCCCCCGGCATATGTCGTGCGCGCCCGCAGGCAGGCGGGCAGGTCCGCGCCGAGCGTGAGCCCGATTTCCGACAGGTTCACCGCGCCGTCCGGAATTCCCCAGAGCGCGGACAGCGCCTTCAGCGCAGCGGCGGCGTCGCTGGAGCCGCCGCCGATCCCCGCGGCGACGGGCAGGTTCTTCGTGATGGAGATATGGCCGCGGGCGGGAACGCCGGCGGCATCCGCAAGTCGCTGCGCGGCCCGATACACCAGGTTCTGGTCGGCGGGGGGCATTCCCCCTGCGAAGGGCCCGTCGCAGTCGATATCCAGCGGTGCGTCGCCACGGATGGTCAGGACATCGCCCAGCGCCGTGAATCCGATCAGGCTGTCAATGAGGTGGTATCCGTCGGGGCGCTTTCCGATGACATTAAAGTAGAGGTTGATCTTCGCCGGGGCCGAAATGACGGCCGTGCTGGCCGGACTGTCGCTCATCCGCCCGAACTGCCCGCCTTCTTGGCTTCCAGGCCATGGGTCAGCTTGTTCTTGATCTTCTTGATTTCGGATTCCTCCGGGTCAAGGTCCAGCGCGCGCTGCCACTGGAACCGCGCCTCCAGTTTTCGGCCGACCCGCCAGTACGCATCGCCCAGGTGGTCGTTGATGACCGGGTCGCTTGGCCGCAGCCGGATCGCCCGCTCCAGTTGCTTGACCGCTTCCTCATAGTCGCCGAGCCGGAAGAGGACCCAGCCCAGGCTGTCGACGATGAACCCGTCATTGCGGCGCAAATCCACCGCCTTTTCGATCAGCTTGCTGGCCCGGTCGATATTCATGCCTTTTTCGGCCCAGGAATATCCCAGGTAGTTCATGACATAGGGCTGCTCCGGCTCCAGTTCGAGCGCCTTCAGGAAATCCGGTTCCGCCCGCGACCACAAATCCGACCGCTCCAGCGCGATACCGCGATTGTAATAGAAGAACCAGTCTCCTGAATCGGCTTCTGTGAAGCGCGCTGCGGCCCGGTCATAGGCGGCGACGGCTTCACTATAGCGTTCCTTGACCCGCAATATGCCGCCAAGCCGGATCAACGCATCGGTCCGTTCCACCCGCTCTTCCGACATTTTTTCCAGGATCGAGACGGCCTGATCGAACGCGTCCATGTCCGCCAGGTTATTGGCGATCCGCAGGCGGGCCGACCAGCTGTAGGGCGACGACGGGTCTATGGATGCGTAAATGGCATTGGCGCTCTTGGGCTGCTTTTCCTCATCCATCAACTCGCCGATCAGCAGCCGTGCCAGTTCGAAATCGGGACGCAGGTACAGGGCGAGCCGCGCATAGACGACGGCGATATTTCCGGCGCGGTCCCGCGGCAGGGCGGAGGCGATATTGAACAGGCTCTCGGCCACGCCATCGGCAGGATTGCCAACGAGTGGCGTTGCCGGGCCGCCCGAATTCAGGCGCACAAGTTCCGCGCGGATCACCAGGCTTTGCGGGTCGCGGCGCAGATAACCCTCGTAGATCGTGCGTGCTTCGTCGGTCCGGCCATTGCGTTCAAACATAGCGGCGACACCGCGGACCACCCTTATGGGCGCCGCGTCAAGAGGGTCGGCGATGCCGCGATACGCCTTTTCCGCCGCCTCCGCCCGTCCCGCAACCTCGTTGATCAGGGCGGTATGCAAGTCGCGCATCGCGCCGAAACCGCTTTCCTGGTCCAGTGGCGCCAGCGCCTCCAGCGCCTTGTCGATGGCCGTCAGCCCGACCTGCGACCAGGCCAGCGCGAGCGGCGCCGCGTAGGTTGCCAGGCCGTTGCGCGGCATGGCGTCGAACCGGTCGCGGGCGGCTTCGAACTTGCCCAGTCGGATCTGTTCGACCCCGAGAAGGAGGTCAGCCGTGGACATTCTGCCGCCGGTTTCGTCGATGCGCTGGGCCAGGGAAAGCGCCGTTTCCATTTGTCCGCTGGTCAGCGCGAGGACGAAAGTGCGGCGCAGCAGTTTCTGGTCGTCCGGATTTTCCTCCAGAACATGCAGCAGGAATGTTGCCGCATTCTCGGTGTCCTGCAGCGCCTCCGCGTGCTGACCGGCAAGGAACTTGCCATATTCGGAATTCGACATCGCCGCGCCCGGAAGCAGGATGCTTCCGGCGGAAGCCGCCGCCAGCAGCCCGGTGCGAACCCTGCGAATTGTCATTGGCATCTTGCGTTCTCCACTACTGACCCGAATCCCGGTCCGGACTAACAGGTTAAACATAGGCCTACCGGCAGAAAATCCAATATAGCTGGTTTTCGGGGTCACATATTGGGATAATTCGGGCCGCCGCCGCCTTCCGGGGTGACCCAGACGATATTCTGCGTCGGGTCCTTGATGTCGCAGGTCTTGCAGTGAACGCAGTTCTGGGCGTTGATCTGCAGGCGCGGGTTGGAGCCGTCGTCGTCCCGGATGATTTCATACACGCCCGCCGGACAGTATCGCTGCTCCGGCGCGTCATAGAGCGCGAGGTTGACGTCAACCGGGACCGACGCGTCCTTGAGCGTCAAATGCGCCGGCTGGTCTTCCTCGTGATTGGTGGCCGAAAAGGACACGCTGGTCAGCCGGTCGAAGGAGATGACGCCGTCGGGCTTCGGATAGTCGATCGGTTGCGCGTCCGATGCCTTGACCAGCGTCTCATGGTCGGCATGGCCATGGCTGAACGTCCAGGGCGCCCGGCCGCGCAACAGGACCTGGTCGAAACCGGTATAGAGCGTGCCGCCGAGCAAGCCCCATTTGAACGCCGGGCGGCAGTTCCGGACCTGCGAGAGTTCCTCGTAGACCCATGATTCGCGGAAGGAGTCCGCATAGGCCGTCAGTTCGTCATAGCCGGCGTCTTCCCGGGCGAGGGCGTCGAACGCGGCTTCCGCGGCCAGCATGCCGCCCTTCATGGCCGTATGGCTGCCCTTGATCTTCAGAACATTGACCGTGCCGGCCTCGCAGCCGATCAGTACACCGCCGGGGAAGGTCAGTTTCGGCAGCGATTGCAGCCCGCCTTCGTTGATCGCGCGCGCGCCATAGGCGATCCGCCTTCCGCCTTCGAAGGTTTCGCGGATTTTCGGATGGGTCTTGAAGCGCTGGAATTCCTCATAGGGCGACAGGTAGGGGTTTTTGTAGTCCAGTCCGACGACATAGCCGACGGCAACCTGGTTGTCCTCCAGGTGATATAGGAAGGACCCGCCATATGTATCGGTCGCCAGCGGCCAGCCGGCGGTATGGACGACCAGCCCCTGCTGGTGCTTTTCGGGCTCGATTTCCCATAATTCCTTGATGCCCAGCCCGTAGGTCTGGGGTTCGCAATCGGCGCGCAGGTCGAATTTGCTCATCAGCTGTCTGCCCAGGCTGCCGCGGCAGCCCTCGGCGAAGAAGGTGTATTTCGCGTGCAGCTCCATGCCGGGCTGGTAATTCGGGCCCTGTTCGCCTTCCTTGGTGATGCCCATGTCGCCGGTGGCGACGCCGCGTACCGCGCCGTCCTCGGTATACAGTACCTCGGCGGCAGCGAAGCCCGGATAGATCTCGACACCCAGCGCTTCCGCCTGTTCGCCCAGCCAGCGGCACAGGTTGCCGAGGCTGATGATATAATTGCCGTGATTGTGCAGCACCGGCGGCAGCAGCGCGGTCGGCCAGGAAAGCCCGCCGGTTTCAGTCAGGAACATGAATTTTTCATCGGTGACGGGCGTATTCAGCGGTGCACCCATGGCCTGCCAGTCCGGAAACAGCTCGTTCAGGGCGCGCGGCTCCAGCACCGCGCCGGACAGGATATGTGCCCCGACTTCCGACGCCTTTTCCAGAACGCATACTTCGACCTCGCGCTCCTGCGCCGCCGCGAGCTGTTTCAGACGTATCGCTGCCGAAAGTCCCGCCGGGCCGGCGCCGACGATAACGACATCGTACTCCATCGATTCGCGTTCCATTTTCCCATCCTTTTGCCTGTTACCGACTGATACGCGCCATTCTCTATATCAAAGCGGGATCGTTTTGTAGACAATGTCGCACGAAACAAAAAGGCTGCCGTGTCATGCCGACGGGAATAATGTCACCTCTTGATGCATTGCGCTGGTCGATAGAGATGGGCGCGGATGAAGCTGTTCTCGATGCGCCGATCGACCGGTATGCCGAGTCGGCGGCGCAGCTTGCCGCACGCCAGTCATCTTTGCCAACGCTTCCGGTTCGGCCCGCCGAACCGGTGGTGCGGCAGGCTGCACAGGCACCGCTGGCCCCCAGCCAGGGCGTCGTGGACAGCCGCAATGCGGCGGCGAAAGCGGGCAACCTGACGGAATTGCGGGCGGCGGTCGCGGCGTTCGAGGGCTGCGCCCTGAAACAGACCGCGACGAATATGGTGTTTTCCGACGGTAACCCGGAAGCGGACCTGATGATCATGGGGGAAGCTCCCGGCGCGGAGGAGGACCGGCAGGGCGTTCCCTTTGTCGGCGCCAGCGGGAAGTTACTGGATCGTATGCTGGAAGCCATCGGCCGTGACCGTACCAGCGCCTATATTTCCAATATCCTGTTCTGGCGGCCGCCGGGTAACCGCAATCCGACCGATGCGGAAGTCGCCGCCTGCATGCCGTTCGTCCAGCGCCATATTGCGCTGGTCCGGCCAAAGGTGCTGGTTTTTGTCGGCGGCGCTTCCGCCAAGGCGCTGCTCGACCGCAAGGAAGGAATCATGCGCCTGCGCGGTAAATGGTATGACTACACCAGTCCGGGACTCGAAGTGCCGATTCCGGCAATGGCGACCTTCCACCCGGCCTATCTGCTGCGCTCTCCCGGGCAAAAACGCGAAGTGTGGCGCGATTTTCTGGCGATAAAGTCCCGGCTGGCCGGTTCCGGAAATTAGCGAGGCAGGCGCCGCTAACGTCGAATCCCGGTTGCTTGCGGGTTTGGTAAATATCCGTTAGGAAATATGGATTAATAAAAGGGGTATGGGGTCGCTGCGGAATCCGGCGTGGCTGCAATCCAAGGGGCACAATGATACGTTCAGGTGGTGGTTTGCGGTTTGTTGCGATGCTCGGTCTCGGTCTGATATGCGGCTGGACCGTGCCTGTATCGGCGCAGAACCCGTCCGCCCTCGAGACCGCATCGCTGCCGCGCGGCGGCGACGAACAGAATCCCGAAGCAACGGCGCCGCGGGTTATCGACCTGGCCGATACGGCGCGCTACCGGGAAATTTTTCGGCTCCAGGATTCCGGTGATTGGCCCGCCGCCGACACGCTCATCGCGCAGCTGTCCGACAGGCTTCTGATGGGGCATGTGCTGTATCAGCGATATATGCACCCGACCGCCTATCGGTCCAAATATGCCGAATTGAAAGGCTGGCTGGACATATATGCGGATCATCCCGGTGCATCCACCATTTATGAACTGGCGCTTCGCCGCAAGCCGGGAAACTGGAAGTTGCCGAATAAACCGGTGGCGTTTTCTATCAGCAGCATGGCAGCGGCAAATGCGGCCGGATCCGAAGAAGCCGCGTCCACGGGAGCCGAACCCGCAAAAACCGGGGCCGTGGAACGGGATACAAGGCGCCTGAGCCGGGCGGCGTATGTCGCCACTCGGCAGGCGACGAACCGCATCAAGGGGCTTGTCCGGCGCGAACGGCCGAGCGCCGCGCTGGCGGTGCTGGAATCGAAGGAATTCAAGCGTATTCTGGATCCGGTCGGATTTGATGAAAATCTGGCCATTATCGCGCGCGGCTATTTCCATGCGGGCAAGGATGCCGATGCGCTGGCCATCGCGGAACGGGCGATCCGGCGATCCGGCGTGTCGGTGCCCGATGCGTATTGGTGGGCTGGATTGGCCGCCTGGCGGCTTGAGGCATATGACGTGGCAGCGGCGCATTTTTCCGCTTTGTCGCAGGATGCCAGCGCCGACGCATGGTCGCGTTCCGCTGCGGCCTTCTGGGCCTCGCGCGCATCGCTGCAGGCCCGCAAGCCGGAGAATGTGACGCCGATGCTGCGCATTGCGGCGCAATTCCCGCAGACATTCTATGGTCTGCTGGCAATGCAGGCGCTGGATGATGCTGTGCCGTTCAACTGGAACCTGCCGACGCTTGGCGCGGTTGAGATCGACCTGTTGCAGCATATCCCCTCGGCGAAACGGGCGCTCGCCCTGCTGGAAGTGGACCAGTCGGTTCTGGCGGAAAGTGAATTGAAGCGCTTGACCGGCGCGCCGTCACCCGATTTGTCCCGGATCCTCCTGGCGCTGGTCGGCAAGGCGAATTTGCCGGACGTTTCCGTCCGCCTTGGTTACCGGATGCAGCGGCACCAGGGAGAAACCTACGAAGCGGCCCTGTTCCCGGTGCCAAACTGGCAGCCTGAGGGCGGGTACGAACTCGACAAGGCGTTGCTGTTTGCGTTCATGCGGCAGGAATCGCGGTTCCGCACGAATGCCAGGAGCAGCGCCGGGGCGGCGGGCCTTATGCAGTTGATGCCGGCGACGGCACGGTTTATCGCCGGTGACGACGAGACATATCGCGGTAGCCGTGACCTGTACAATCCGGAAACGAATATGGCGCTGGGTCAGAAATACATCCAGCACCTGATCGGCGATCCGTCAATCGGCGGCAACCTCTTCTACATGGCCACCGCCTATAACGCGGGCCCCGGCAATCTTCGCAAATGGCAGCGGCAGGTGGATTACCAGGATGACCCGCTGTTGTTCATCGAAAGCATCCAGTCCCGGGAAACGCGGAATTTTATCGAACGCGTCCTCACGAATTTCTGGGTCTACCGGCTGCGGCTCGGCCAGGAAGTCCCGTCGCTGGAAGCCGTCGCCGCGGGCGAATGGCCGGTTTATATCCCCTTTGACGATGCGGCCGACCGGGGCAAAAACGATGCCAATTGACGAAACGCGGCGCTTTCTGCCCGTATCGATCGCCATTCTGACGGTATCCGACACACGGACCGAAGCGGATGACCGTTCGGGTGACACGCTGGTGGAACGCCTGCAACAGGCGGGGCACGTGCTGGCGGACCGGGTCATCGTGAAGGATGAGGCGGCGCTGATTGAAACCCAGTTCCGGGCCTGGATCGACAATCCCGAAATCGATTGCGTTATTTCCACGGGAGGCACCGGCGTCACCGGGCGCGATGTGACCCCGGAAGCGCTCGACAGGGTGTGCGAAAAGAAAATTCAGGGATTTGGCGAACTGTTTCGTTGGATCAGCTATCAGAAGATCGGCAGCTCGACGATACAGAGCCGCGCGGATGCCGGGGTCGCGAAAGGCACCTACCTGTTCGTACTGCCGGGATCGACCGGCGCCTGCCGCGACGGCTGGGATGAAATTCTGGCCAACCAGCTCGACAACCGTTTTCGGCCCTGCAATTTCGTCGAACTGATGCCCCGGCTGCAGGAACGTTAGGCCCGTAGCCCGCGCGATTTCTGTGTTTCGCGCCAGCGGCGCAGGGATTCCGCGTCGTCGATGTCGGACAGGGTTTCCAGCAGATGATGACGATGGCGGCGACCGAGCCGTTCCAGGGAGTCCGCCAGCGTATGTGCGGTCGACCAGCGGATGTCCGTAAAAATCTCCGTCGAAGCCGGCCGGCGCAGCCCGATCAGCCAGTAGCCGCCATCAGCGGCCGGGCCGAAAACGGCATCGTGCCGGCCCAGGGCCCTGAAGGCGTCGGCGATATGTCGCGGCGCGATATCCGGCACGTCCGTGCCGACCAGCACCACCGGTCCGGGGTCGGCCCCACGCATGGCGCGATGCATGCGTTGTCCCAGATCGCCGCTCCCTTGCGACATGCGGCGCAGGTTTCGGGGCCATCTGGCCGGGCCGCCGGTTGCGGCAATGACGCAGCGCCAGCGCCGGTCGCCATACAGCCTGCGAATCGCGCGCGCCAGCGCCCAGCGCTGGAAACGCCATGCGGCAACGGGTCCCAGACCGGCGGCAAGCCGTCGCTTGCCCCGGCCAAGTCGCGGTGCCCGTGCAAAAATGATCAGGGTCTTCTTCACCCGTATATTCTGGCGATGACCCTTGGCGGCGTCCCCAAGAAAAACAGCGCCAGGCAGAACAGATTCCGGATCGGGCGCAGGACGTAGCCGTCGCGCCGATAGCGTTCCGCGGAGGTCACGGCTACCGGCTTCAGCGGCGACAGGTTGCGGCGTCCGATGCGGCGGACCATCGCCACGTCTTCCATCAGCGGTATTTCCGGGAACCCCCCGATCTGCCGGTAATGATCGCTTGAAATAAGCAGGGCCTGGTCGCCATAAGGCAGGCCAAGCACGCGCGCCCGCCATGCCACGATCCTGGCCAGCAGGAAGGCGCGAAGGCCGTCGTCATCCAGTTGGAAGCGAAAATATCCGGCGCGGCCCCTGTTTTCGGGAAGCTCGACGAAATCCCGCACCGCTTCGTGCCAGTTGGGCGCGAGCTGCGTATCGGCATGCAGAAACAGCAGCCATTTCCCCTTCGCCATGGCGGCGCCGGCGGCAAGCTGTGTGCCCCGGCCTTTTTTGGCGCTTACATGGATGGCGCCGGTTGCTTCGGCGATTTCCGAGGTGTTATCGCCCGATCCGCCATCGGCGAATATGACCTCATGCACCAGGTCGATAGCTTCAAAGGCGGCAAGCGGTGGCAGGCTGTCCCGCAGGTGCGGCGCCGCGTTCAGGGTTGGTATTATGATACTCAGTTCACCCATGAGAAACCCTTATGCCGCAATGCGGTATAAACGGCAATATAGAATCGTATTGATTAGTTCCCTGTTTGTTCCATAATGGTGGCATGGATTCAGAGATGCCGGATATTCCCCGCAAGGGGCGTGGCGCGATTTCAAACCGGACGCCGCGATTCGAGGCGCGGGCGCGGGTCGCGATCGACGATGGGTGGGACGGCGACGGTGAACCGCTGCCGCCGTTGCGCACCACTGTCGGCGTGGATGCGGCGCGGCGGATCATCGCGACCAATGAATCGCCGGATATCCCATTCGACCGCTCGATCAACCCGTATCGCGGATGCGAACACGGCTGCATCTACTGTTTTGCCCGGCCGACCCACGCCTATTACGGCCTGTCTCCGGGCATCGATTTCGAAACGAAACTGTTCCAGAAACCCGATGCGCCGCAATTGCTGGAGCAGGAATTGCGCAACCCGCGCTACCGCCCGGCTGTAATCGTGCTGGGGGCTAATACCGATCCGTATCAGCCGATCGAAAAGGACCTTCAGTTGACGCGCCGCATCCTGCAGGTTCTGGCCGAGTTCCGGCACCCGGTGGCGATCGTGACCAAATCGCCGCTGGTGCTGCGCGATCTGGATATTCTGGCGCCACTGGCCGCCCAGTCGCTCGCCATGGTGACGCTCTCGGTGACGACGCTCGACCGCACGCTGGCGCGCAAGATGGAGCCGCGTGCGGCCACGCCAGGGCGACGGCTCGCCGCGATCCGGGCGCTTGGCGAAGCGGGCGTGCCGGTTGGCGTGCTCGCCGCGCCGATGATTCCGGCATTGAACGATACCGAACTGGAAGCGATTCTCGCGGCGGCGGCAGAGGCCGGGGCGACCAGCGCGGGCTACACGCTGCTTCGGCTGCCATTGGAAATCCGCGACCTGTTCGTGGAATGGCTTGAAGCACATTTTCCGGACCGGGCGGCGCGGGTGATGTCGCTGGTCCGCGATACACGCGGCGGCGCCGATTACGATTCCCGGTGGGGTCTGCGGACGCGTGGCACCGGTGTTTATGCCGATCTGCTTGCCACCCGCTTTCGGCTTGCACGGCGCAAGCTGGGGCTCGACAAGCGGCGTTTCGATCTCGACACGGATCGCTTCCAACTGCCGCCGACAAAAGGTGACCAGCTAAGCCTTCTGTAGGAAGTGATCGTTGCGGCAACCCTTGGTCGCGGACGACGGCGCACCATATCTTTGACTTCAGATAAGGCGTAATTTCTTAAGCAATCCTATGCATATATAAGGTTACCATGGAAGCTGGGTTTGAACTGACGGGGATTGCTGTTGTTGCCGGCGCGGCGACTCTTTGCGGCACGCTGATGACGCGCCTCGGCCAACCGGCGATCGTCGGCTATATCCTGGCCGGAATTCTGCTCGGCCCTTCCGGATTACAACTGATATCCGACCGTACCCAGGTCGGTTCCCTGGCGGAACTCGGCGTGCTGCTTCTGCTGTATTTCGTCGGGATGGAAATGTCGCTGCGCAATTTCCGCCGTGCCTGGCGCATTGCCGTGTTCAGCGCGCTGATCCAGATCGGTGTCAGCGTGGGGCTGGTGCTGGGGCTGACCCGTTTCTTCGATTGGCCGATGTCGCACGCAGTCCTGTTCGGATTCGTGCTGGCGTTGAGCAGTACCGCCGTTGCCATTCGGATGCTGGACGAAATCGGTGAACTGAGAACCCGTGTCGGGCGTATCACCGTTGGTATCCTGGTCGCCCAGGATCTCGCAGTGGCGCCGATGCTGTTCGTCATCGACGCCCTTGCCGGCGATAGCGATGCTTTGGCGGTGATCTTCAAGATTTCGCTGACGGTCGCGCTGCTGGTCGGGGCCACGATTTTTTTGAGCCGCAGTCGCAGGATCAACCTGCCACTTGCGGCGGTTACCGCAGGGGGGATGGACCTGACTCCCGTGGCGGCGCTGACCTGGTGCTTCGCGTTTGCCGCGATCGCGGGCCTTATAGGGTTGTCGCCAGCGTTTGGCGCGTTTTTTGCCGGCCTGCTGGTGAGCAGCAGCCGCCAGCGCCTTATGGTCACGGAATCGGCGCATCCCATCCAAAGCGTGCTGCTGATGGTGTTCTTCCTGTCGATCGGATTGCTGATCGATCTGGAATTCCTGTGGGAGAATATCTGGGCGGTTATCCTGGTGTGGCTGTTCGTTGCTGGCTTCAAAACGATTTTGAACACGCTTGTCCTGCGGTTCATGGGGGAACCGGTCCAGCGCGCCTTTCTTGCCAGCCTGATCCTCGCGCAAATCGGTGAGTTTTCGTTTGTCATCGGTGGCGCGGCCATCGACCGCGATGTTATCGACTCGGACGTGTACCGGATGATCGTCGCAGTGACCGTGTTGTCGTTGGTGACCAGCCCCGTGTGGCTCAACACCGCCCGGCGCCTGCATCACCGCGCGGCGCAGCGGACTGTCGGCCTGCGCCGGTTGCTGCGGCTCATTTTCTTTCGGGAATGGCGGTTTACCCGAAGGGTCGGCGGTAGTGTCGCGGCGGCTTTCACGGGCCCGCGCGGGCTAACCCATCCCAAGGATGAAGACGCCGATATCGCGCCGGAAAAACCCGAATCGTCCAAAGGCACCGACGGTTCAGCGTCCAATGACAGTTCGGCGTCCGATAAAACAAAAGGGAAAGAGAAGGCGAGCGCTGCAGACACCACAAAGCAGCAATCCGCGAATGCAGATGAACTGGAAACACTGAAGGGCGATGCCTGATCTTTCGCTGGAAAGGGCCGCCGGCGGTCTTGTTGTCGGTGTGGATGAGGCCGGAAGGGGCCCTTGGGCAGGGCCGGTGGTCGCCGGCGCGGCCATTCTCGACCCGGCGACAATACCGACGGAACTGCTCTACAGGCTGGATGACTCAAAAAAGCTGTCTGCCGCCGTCCGTGAACGGCTGTTTGAAAGCCTGCTGGAACACGCGACAACGGCTGTCGGATTAGCCAGCGTCGCGGAAATAGACGACCTCAATATTCTGGCGGCGACGATGCTGGCGATGCGCCGCGCTGTTGACGGGTTGCCGGTTTTGCCGGATATCGCCCTGGTCGACGGCAACCGCGCGCCTGGCCTGCCATGCCGGGTCCGGACCGTGGTAAAGGGCGATTCCCGGTCGTCATCCATCGCGGCGGCCTCGATTGTCGCAAAGGTGACGCGGGACCGCATCATGGCCGGTCTGGCCGGGGATTTTCCGGGTTATGGCTGGGAAACCAATCAGGGGTACGGGACGGCGGCGCATCGCGACGGTCTCGACCGGCTTGGCATCACCATTCACCACCGACGCAGTTTCAAACCAATAGCGTCAAGAATCAAGTAAAACACCATATGTGGTAGCAGAATTACTAGGCAAAAATTGAGTATTGACGCGTAGAAT
Organism: Pseudomonadota bacterium; assembly: GCA_027619655.1. Lineage (GTDB taxonomy): Bacteria > Pseudomonadota > Alphaproteobacteria > UBA8366 > MarineAlpha4-Bin1. Next base: position 9,695 of record JAQCHR010000008.1, on the reverse strand, counting down.
CGCTTGAATCATGTTCCCGACATGAAAAAGCATAATGAATCCCCGCGTAAATTTCCGATTAATCAAATTCTATTGGGTGACTGTATCGATCTGATGAACAGTCTTCCCGAAGAATCGGTCGATGTGGTCTTTGCAGACCCTCCCTATAACTTACAACTGGCGGGTGATTTACACAGGCCGAACAATTCCCGCGTCGACGGCGTTGAGGAACAGTGGGACAAATTCGACAGTTTTGCGGCATATGACCGTTTCACGCATGCCTGGCTGACTGCCGCGCGGCGTATCCTTAAAAAGGACGGGACCCTCTGGGTCATCGGCAGCTATCACAATATCTACCGTGTCGGGGCAACGCTGCAGGACCTGTCCTACTGGTTCCTGAACGACATCGTCTGGGTTAAGACCAACCCGATGCCGAATTTCCGCGGCAAGCGGTTCACCAATGCGCATGAAACGATGCTCTGGTGTTCGAAATCGAAGGATTCGCGCTACACCTTCAATTACGAGGCGATGAAGGCGCTGAACGAAGACCTCCAGATGCGCAGCGACTGGGTCATTCCGATCTGTACCGGGCACGAACGGCTGAAAGATTCGAACGGCGACAAGGCGCATCCGACGCAGAAGCCGGAATCCCTGCTGCACCGGGTGATCCTGGCCTCGACCAATCCCGGCGACGTGATCCTCGACCCGTTCTTCGGAACGGGGACGACCGGCGCCGTCGCCAAACGCCTCGGCCGCTGCTTTATCGGGCTGGAGCGCGAAGAAGCCTATGCGAAGGTGGCGAAAAAACGCATTGCCGAAACGCCGACCCCGGGCGATACGACTCTGCTCGAAACGCCGTCGAAACGTCGCGAACCGCGCATTCCCTTCGGCTGGCTGGTCGAGCGCGGCTTGCTGTCCGCGGGCGATGTCCTGACCAGCCCGTGCAAGCGCTGGGCGGCGCGGGTGCGGGCCGATGGGTCGGTCGTCGCTTCCGATCATCGCGGCAATCACCGCGGCTCCATCCACCAGGTCGGTGCGGCGGTGCAGGGCGCGCCGAGCTGCAATGGCTGGACGTTCTGGTGCCTGAATGTGGAAGGCAAGCCCATTGCCATCGATATGCTGCGCCAGAAACTGCGGGCGGAACTGCATTAACGCGGGTCTCCGTCCGCCTCCCTGACGTGGCGGACGACCTTCTTCATCAGTGTCGGCAGGGCCAGATCGGCCAGCCGGTCGACCGGGCACCACAGCATGCTGTTTCCCGCGCCACCACTGGCGGCGCCGGTCAGAACCGTCAATTCAAGCCGGAAATGGGTAAAGCCGTGTTCGACAATGCCGGGCAATTGCCGCCATTCTGCGGCCGGCAGCGGGATTTCACGCCGCGCTTCGCCGATATCGACAGATTGACCCTCACGCCATTCGGTTGACGGAAATTCCATCATGCCGCCAAGCAGGCCCTTCTCCGGCCGCCGGCGCAGCAGCACGGCGCCGCTGGCATTCGTAAGCCAGAAGACGATGCCGCGCCGCAGGGGGCGTGCCTTCTTCGGGGCACGGCGCGGCAGTTCGGCGGCGATATCGCGACCGGCGCAGCCATTCGACCAGGGGCAGATCAGGCATTGCGGGTTGCGGGGCGTGCAGACGGTGGCGCCAAGGTCCATGACCGCCTGCGCGTAGTCGCCGGGTCGTTCCACCGGCGTCAATGTTTCCGCCAGCGCGTACAGCGCCGGCTTGGCGTCGGGTAACGGTGACTCGACGCGGTACAACCGCGCCATCACCCTCTCGACATTGCCGTCTACGACGGTTGCCCGGCGATTGAAGGCGATGGAGGCGATGGCGGCGGCGGTATACCGGCCGATACCGGGCAGGGTCAGCAATTCGGCTTCCGTATCGGGCAGTATGCCGGCCCGTGTGCCGGCGACGGCCACGGCGCAGCGGTGCAGGTTTCGCGCCCGCGCGTAATATCCGAGCCCCTGCCAGGCATGCAGCACATCGTCCAGGTCGGCCGCAGCCAGCGCCTTCATGTCCGGCCAGCGCCCGATGAATCTCCGGAAATAAGCGCCCACCGTGGCGACGGTGGTTTGTTGCAGCATGATTTCCGATAGCCATACGTGGTATGGGTTCGGTGTGTCGCCGGGCAACGCCCGCCATGGCATGCTGCGGCGATGCCGGTCGTACCAGGCGAGAATCGCCGCCGGCCGGTCGCGAATTACCCTGGCAACAGGGATGTCATTCGGCATCGTCATGCGGCATAAGTATAGCGGATGAGCGCTGGTGGAAAGAACGTGAAGCAGCCGAAGACATCAGACCCGAAACCGCCGGAACGCATCGGCCGGCCCCGCCCGGTCGCCGCGTCGCTGCCGAAACTGACGGCGAAGGCGATCGGCAAGCACGGATTCAGCGAAGGAACGCTGATTACGGACTGGCCCGCGATTGTGGGCCACGACCTTGCCGCCGTATCGCAGCCTGAAAAGCTGGCGTTTTCCCGTGGCGAACGCACGGGCGGCGTGTTGCATATTCGCGTGCAGGGTGGCGTTGCAACGGAACTGCAGCATCTGGAGCCGATGATTGTCGAACGGATCAACAGCCATTTCGGATATGGCGCCGTCGCGCGGCTGCGGCTGGTGCACGCCCCGGTTAACCACCGCCAGGCGCAGCGCCGGAAACCGGAACGCGCCGCAACACCGGACCCGGAGTTGAAGGCAGGTTTGCGCGAAGTCGTCAGCGCAGTGGCGGATGACGAAGCGCGCGCCGTGCTGGAACGGATCGGCATGGCCATTCTGCAGCGGGAAGCAGGCCGGAAGGATTCCCGCTGACACCGCATCACAATCCGGTTGGTTCCTTGAAAGCGCCATAATTGCGCCCTTATACTCGCCACCAACTGATCGATAATTCCTGAATGGGAGACCGACTTGACCCGATTCCTTGCCAGCCTGACCAGTATTGTAACGCTGCTATTCGTAGTTTCGGCACAGGCCGAACCGCCGTCCGCGGCGGACGCGTTGAAAGACCGGGTCCTCGGCGATGCGAATGCGCCCATCGAGATTATCGAATACGCGTCGCTGACCTGCACGCACTGCCGCGACTTTCATGTCGATGTCATGCCGGACCTGAAGAAAAATTACATCGATACCGGCAAGGTAAAGCTGGTTTACAGGGACTTTCCATTCGATCAACTGGGCCTCATGGCCACTGTACTGTCGCGTTGCGCGCCGCCTTCCCGTTATTTCCAGTTCCTCGACGTCCTGTTCCAGAATCAGGATAAATGGACCAAGGATCCCGATCCGGTCGGCGCATTAACGCGAATCGGCAAGCTCGGCGGGCTCAGCGGCGAGGATTTTAAGGCCTGTCTGGACAATAAGGAACTCGTGGACGGGATCTTGCAGACCCGATTAACGGCCAATCAGCAGTTTGACGTGAAGTCCACCCCGACATTTCTGATCGGCGACAAAAATCGCGTTGTCGGTGCCCAGCCATATGAGGTATTTGACGAACTGTTGAAGAAACTTTCAGATTAGGTCTACGTGCATTTCAGCAAGCTCCAGCTAACGGGCTTCAAATCCTTCGTCGACCCTGCCGAACTCCTGATCGAGCCCGGCATGACCGGTATTGTCGGACCCAACGGTTGCGGTAAATCCAACGTTGTCGAAGCGTTGCGCTGGGTCATGGGCGAAACCTCCGCCAAAAGCATGCGTGGCGGCGAGATGGAAGACGTGATCTTTGGCGGGACGACCTCCCGCCCGTCGCGCAATATCGCCGAAGTCCTGCTGCGTCTCGACAATTCGAGCCGCGATGCGCCGGCGGCCTTCAACGAATTCGATGAAATCGACATTACCCGCAAGATTGAACGCGGACAGGGTTCGCAATACCGGGTCAACGGCAAGGAAGTCCGCGCCCGCGATGTGCAGCTGCTGTTCGCGGATATCGCCAGCGGCGCGCATTCGACAGCGATGGTCAGCCAGGGGCGGATCGGCGCGCTGATCGGCTCGAAGCCGACGGAACGCCGTGTCCTGCTGGAAGAAGCCGCCGGTATCCGGGGATTGCATTCCCGCCGGCATGAAGCGGAATTGCGGCTCCGCGCGGCGGAAACAAATCTGGAGCGGCTCGATGACGTGATCGAAGCGCTGGACGGGCAACTGGAAGCGCTGCGCCGCCAGTCCCGGCAGGCCGTCCGGTATCGCCGCCTGTCGGAAAATATCCGCTATCACGAGGCTATCCTGCTGCATCTGCGCTGGACGGCGGCCACCCGGGCCGTGGACGCGGCGCGGGAAGCGTTGCGCCTGACCGAGCAGGAAGTCGCAGCGCGGACCGAAGCGGCTGCCGCCGCGGCAACGCGGCAGGCGGAAGTTGCCGCGGGCCTGCCGGCGCTTCGCCAGGCCGAGACCGAAGCCGCAGCCGAATTGCAGCGCCTGCTGCTGGCGCGCGGCGAACTGGAGCGCGAAGAGGAAAGGCTTACCCAGGCGCAGGCCGAGACAAAGCGGCGGCTGGAACAGGTCACCGCCGATATAGAGCGCGAAGGCGCGCTGGCCGCTGATGCCGGCGCCGCCAACATAAGGCTGACGGAGGAGGCGGCGCAGCTGGACGCGGCGCGGGACAGCGAAGCCACCTCCGAATCCGAAGCGCAGGCGGCACTGGAGCACGCAACCGCGCTCGTCGATGCCAAGGAAACAGAGCGCAACAACCTGGTCGCTGAAACGGCGGAAGCGGAAGCGCGGCGGGTCACTCTGGAACGCCAGCGCGACCAGTTGTCGGAACGGATCGAACGGCTGAAACGGCGCGCCAACGAACTGGATGAAGAACGGATCGAACTCGCCGACAATATCGCCGATGACGCAGCGCTGAACGAGATAGAGGCCAGTGTGAACGCGGCGGAAGAACGGGTCGCTGCAACACGCGAGGCGGCGACCGCGGCGGAAGCGGCGCTGAAGGCCGCACGGGATGCGGAAACCGAAGCGCGCGACCACGCCCGCGCATTCGACAAGGATTGCGACTGGCTTGCCGCGGATGTCCGGGCGCTGGCAGAGCTGGTAGAACCGGCGGAGGGCGATTTTTTCGCCCCGCTGATCGAGGCGATTACGGTGGAGCCGGGTTACGAATCGGCGCTCGGTATCGCGCTGGGCGAGGATATCGAGGCGCCGGTGGAAACTGCGGCGCCAGTGCATTGGGCGGTCCTGCCGCCAATGGACATATTGCAGGATCTTCCGGCGGGCGTTGAACTGTTGTCGCGCTTCGCCCGCGCACCGCAGGTCCTGCATCGCCGCCTGTCGCAGATCGGCGTCGTGACCGACGACGCCCAGGGCAATGCCCTGCATGCATCCCTGCGGCCGGGGCAGCGCCTGGTGTCGAAAGACGGCGCATTGTGGCGCTGGGACGGATTCCGCATTGCCGCCGGCGCACCCACGCCGGCCGCGACGCGGCTGGGTCAGCGGAACCGGCTGGTCGCGCTGCGTGAAAAACAGGCGGGCATGGCGCCGGAACAGGCTGCGCGCCGCAAGGCCCTGGAAACGGCGCAGGCCGTACGGGCCGTTGCTGAATCAACCGAGCAGGAAGCCCGTCGGGCCCAGAATACCGCCTATGCGACGCTGAACGAGATGCGCCAGCAATTCGGCACCATGTCCAGCGCCGCTGCCGCCGCCCGATCGCGACTGACGGCGCTGGCCGATACCGCGAACCAGACCAGTGTCGACCTGGAAGAAGCCGAATTGCAGTGGAAGGCGATCCGTCAGGCCGTCGATGGACTTGAGGATCTGGCGGCAAAGCGGGCCAGGGCCGAGGTGTTGCGGGCGGAACTGGCGGAATTGCGGGCGGAGCAGTCGGAAAGGCGCAGCGCCTATGACCGGCTTAAACGCGAATCGCAGGACCGTATCGCCCGCCGCAGGGTCGTCGGCGACGAAATCGATGTCTGGCGCGGCCGATTGGAGGGAACCGCAGCGCGCCTTGCGGATCTGGAGGAACGCCGCCGCGCGGCGGAAGAAATCCGCGACGATCTGGCCCAGCGCCTCGCCGTGATTGCCGAACAGCGCAATGCGCTGCTGGGCAGTATTTCCGAATCGGAGGTCCGCCGAAGCGCCGCCGCCGACCGGCTGGCGGCCGGCGAAACCGCCCAGACCGAATCGGACCGTGCGCTGCGTGCCGCCGAATCCAGCCTGGCCGAATGCCGCGAACAGCGAGTGCGCAACGAGGCGCAGGTCGAACAGGCGGTCAGCGACCAGACGGTCGTCCGGGAACGGGTTGCAGAACGCCTCAGCTGCGCGCCGGGGGCCATCCTGCGCGAAGCCAGTATCGACCCCGAATCCGCATTGCCGGATCCCGACGAGGTCGAAACGAAACTGGACCGCTTTACGCGGGAGCGCGACAATATGGGCCCGGTCAACCTGCGCGCCGAACTGGAAGCCGAGGAACTGGAGGTCCAGATAGCCTCCATGCGCAGTGAACGCGATGACCTGCTGGCCGCGATCGGACGGTTGCGCCAGGGCATTTCGCAACTGAACCGGGAAGGGCGCGAGCGACTGCTGACGGCGTTTGAGACGGTCAACGGCCATTTCCAGGAACTTTTCGTCAAGCTGTTCGGCGGCGGCAAGGCCTATCTGGAACTGACTGAGGCCGAGGATCCCCTGCAATCGGGCCTTGAGATCATGGCCAGCCCGCCGGGCAAGAAACTTCAGGTAATGTCGCTTCTATCCGGTGGCGAGCAGGCATTGACGGCGATTTCCCTGCTGTTTGCGGTGTTCCTGACCAACCCGGCGCCGATCTGCGTGCTGGACGAGGTCGATGCGCCGCTCGACGATGCGAATGTCGATCGGTTCTGCCTGTTGCTGGATGAAATTGCCTCGCACAGCGACACGAGGTTCCTGGTTATTACGCATCATCGAATTACCATGGCGCGGATGGACCGGCTGTTTGGCGTCACCATGGGCGAACGGGGGGTCAGTCAACTTGTCTCTGTGGATTTGCAGGGTGCGCAGGCGCTTCGAGCCATCGCCTGACGGTTCGTTTGAAAGGCGCGGTTTTCTGCGGCTTTTGGACGCATGCGCGCAGGCCATTGCGCCTTGACTTCGACTTTTTCCGCCAGTATGGTGCGCCCGTTTTCAGCATGGCCGATGGTATTCGGAACAGGGATTAACCCATGACCGAGGATCCGAAACGGGCATCGCTGGACGATCTGGAAGCGCGTTTGAACGCCGCAAGAAACCTACACGACGGCACCACCAAGGGGGGATCGGGTAAGGGCAGGAAGGGAAACGACCAGAGCGGGCTTGGATTCGCGATGCGAATCGGTACCGATCTGGTGGCGGCTTTGGTCGTCGGCGTCGGCATCGGCGTTCTTCTTGACTACTGGCTCGATACAAAACCCTGGTTTCTGATCGTGTTCTTCCTGCTTGGCGCGGCGGCGGGCTTTTTGAATATTTTCCGCCTGGTCAGCGGGTACGGCCTTGCGGCCGGATACAAGAAGACCGACGATGACGATGGTGTTGAAGGCCCCAAGGGATCGAAGGACGGAAAATGAACGGAACGAAAAACGGCGGGGTTGAATAGTGGCAAGTCCGTTACAGCAGTTCGAAATTCATCCGATCATTCCACTTAATGTTGGCGGCTTGGACGTATCGTTCACCAATTCGTCGCTTTACATGGTCGCGACCGTTGTCCTGTGCGCCGGTTTCGTGCTGCTGGGCACGCGGCGCAGCGCAGTGGTGCCGGGGCGGCTGCAGGCCGCCGTCGAAATTTCCTACGAATTCATCGCCAACCTGTTACGCGACACCGTCGGTAACCAGGGGCGCAGCTATTTCCCGTTCGTCTTCACGCTGTTCATGTTCGTACTGATCGGCAACCTGCTGGGCATGACACCGTACAGCTTTACCTTCACCAGCCATATCATCGTGACCTTCGCGATGGCGGCCGTGGTCTTTATCGGCGTCACGATCCTGGGCTTCGCAAAGCACGGGCTGCATTTCTTCAGCTTCTTTGTGCCGCCGGGCACGCCGCTGCCGCTGTATCCGCTGCTGATCCCGATCGAGGTGATTTCCTATCTCTCGCGGCCGATCAGCCTGTCGGTGCGGCTGTTCGCCAATATGCTGGCGGGGCATACGCTGCTGAAGGTCATTGCCGGGTTTATCGGGCTGCTGGGCGCCGCCGGTGTGGTGCCGCTCGTCTTCGTGGTCGCGCTGACCGGGCTGGAAATCCTGATTGCCTTCCTGCAGGCCTATGTCTTCGCGATCCTGACCTGCCTGTATATCAACGACGCGCTGCATCTGCACTGATCGGCGCGCCTTTCCGTAAATTGGATTTCAACACGACTTTGAAAAAGGGAAACTGACCATGGACATTGAAGCTGCGAAACTTATTGGTGCCGGCCTCGCCGTTATCGGTATGATCGGTTCCGGTATCGGTATCGGCAACGTGTTCTCCTCCTTCATTCTCGCGGTTGGCCGGAATCCGGCGGCGCGTGGTGAAGTGTTCACGATGACGATGCTGGGCTTTGCCCTCGTCGAAGCTATCGCGCTGTTCGCGCTGGTTATCGCGCTGCTTATCCTGTTCGGTTAAGTCAGTACGTCCCGTAGCGTTTCAACTGATCCAGCGGAGCATTCATGCCGCAACTTGATCCGTCAGTCTTTGCCACCCAGCTGTTCTGGCTGGCATTGACCTTCATCCCGCTCTACCTCATCCTCTGGAAGGTAGCGTTGCCGCGTATCACCGATATACGCGCGGCGCGGCGTGAACGGATCGAGGACGATCTGGAAAAGGCCGAAACCTTGCGGGAAGAAGCCGCAACCGCGCTGGCGGAGTACGAAGCGGCCATCGCAACCGCGACGGCCCGGGCGCAGACGGCTATTCGCGAGGCGGCCCATGAAATGGCCGAGGAAGCGACGCGGCAACGCGAGGCGCTCGCTGAACGGCTGGCGGAAGAAACCGCCGAAGCCGAGCAGCGGATCGCCGACGAGACCCAGCGCGTTGTTGCGGATATCGGCACGATGGCGGCGGACCTGGCGCTGAGGGCGGCGGGCCGCCTGACCCGCGAACCGATCAGCCAGGATGAAGCGAATGCCGCGGTCGAAGCGGTGATGCAGGGCGGACGCTGATGGAACTCTTGAACGATCCCACCTTCTGGGTTGCGATTGCCTTCGTCATTTTTGTCGCGCTGGTGTTCAAGCCCGGCAAGAACGCGATCGGCGGCGCGCTGGACGACAAGATCGCGCAGATCCGCAACGAAGTGGATGAGGCGCAGCGCCTGCGCGAGGAAGCCCAGGCGACCCTGGCGGCCTATCAGCGGCAGCAGCGGGACGCGGCGCAGGAAGCGGAATCGCTGATGGCCCGTGCCCAGGCCGAAATTGAATCCCATCGCAAACACGCCACGGCGCAATTGAAAGCCGTCCTGGAGCGCCAAGAGGCACTGGCGCGCGAGAAGATCGCCCAGGCGGAAGCGGCGGCCGTGCTGGCGGTGCAGCGCCGCGCGGTGGAAGTGGCGGTTTCCGCCACGGCGACCCTGCTGGAAGGCAAGCTGTCGGGCAGCGCCGGCGATGCGCTGATCGACGAAGCGATCCGCGCCCTGCCGGAGCGTTTGCATTAATCCGCAAGTCAGGATTGCGTTACGACAAAGCCGCCCCCGGGCGGCTTTTTTGTGCGGAAGGCGCGTGTTTGCGATAGAATCCGCGTCGCTAGAGCGTGATGACATTTATTTGATTCGGGGGATTCCCTCTGGGCTGATTTTCTGATTCAAGATGCTG
>JAQCHR010000410.1 GCA_027619655.1 Pseudomonadota bacterium | reverse complement strand
GCCAGGATTTCGACAAAACAGGCGCCTTCTTCCGTGACGCCCTGCCCGACCGCGCCGGCGAGACCGCTTGCCATCAGGATGCAGCCGACGGCAACGACGCTATCGGCCTCGGCGGTACTCAATCCATTCAGATATTCTACAGTCATCGCGCCACCCCGGAAAAAATACGGCTATTGCGGCCTTTCCATGTCAGAACGCTACGAAACCCGGACCCTCGTTTCATCACCCATACAGTGTACATCTATTGTTAATTTTCGGGCCGCACACCTTTACAGCACGACCGTTACCGAATTTTTGCGCGCAGGCTGTCCAGGCTGCCGCCCCGCATGACGGATCCGGGCAGTTCGTGCCCGCCAATCCGCTCGGCCATTTCGGCAACCGCGATCAGGCGCTCCAGGTCGATCCCGGTTTCGATCCCCATTTCCGCGCACATGAAGACCAGATCTTCGGTACAGACATTACCGGCCGCCGGCTTGCCGTCGCGCCGCGCGAAGGGGCAACCGCCCAGCCCGGCGACCGAGGAATCGAACCATTCGATGCCCATCTCCAGACCCGCATAGGCATTCGCCACGCCAAGCCCCCGCGTATCATGGAGGTGCAGGCCGAGACGCAGGTCCGGCCAGCGTTCGCGGACCGCGCCGACGACGCGCTTGACCGACAGCGGCGTCGCCCAGCCCATCGTGTCGGCGAGGACCAGCACCGGCAGGGTCATATCGGCCTCGGACAGGATATCGAGGGTTTCCTGAACCGTCTCCAGGACGCGGGATACCGGGATTTCGCCTTCGAAATTGCAGCCGAAGGCCGCCATGATTCCGCCCCGGTAGATCGGCACGCCGTGTTTGGCGTAGAGGTCGATCTGGTTATGCTGCACGCGGATATTTTCCGCCCGGTCCCGGTTCGTATTGCGGATCATGAACCCTTCCGACGCACAGTTGGAGATCGACCCGCGCAGTTCCAGCCCATCCGCTTCCAGCGCCCGCAGGAAGCCCTTTTCGTTGAGCCACAGCGCGGTATAGGCAATCCCCGGTATTTTCGAGATGCCGGCAACTACCGCATCCGCGTCCGCCCAGCCGGGCACCCGTTTCGGATTGACGAAGGACGCCACCTAGATTTCCGTCAGCCCCGTGCCGGACAGGGCGTCGATGAAGGCGATCTTGTCGCCGGTCGAAATCGGCCCCGGCTCGATCTGGAATCCTTCGCGCGGCCCTTCTTCATGGATCTCGATGGATTTCGGCAAATCGGACATCTGTGCGGCTCCCGGCTGGAAATTTCCTTCACCGGAACCCTATAGCACATCAGGTTTGATTGGAACCGCAACAGGTTCCAATCAAACCTGTGAAGGTACTATATTTTCAACAAGATAGATTAGATTCACGTGTTTATTGGATCGCCAGAGGGGATTCCAACAAACCATGAAATTATCCAGCGGATCCCAAACCGCCGCGTGCCCCGCTATGCGGGCCAATGATTCGATCCGGCAGAAATTGCGCTGCGGCGCCTTACGCGGTGAACTTGTCCAGTTTCCGATAGCCTTCCGCGACCGGCAGGTAGGCCGGCTGGCCGTGCATCCGTGCCAAGCTTAGCGTCCGACGCAGGGATTCCGCAACGATTTCAGCGAGTTCTTTGGCCTGCTGGGGTTCGGAGGATTGCGCGATACGCACCAGGCTCGCAACCCAATCGTTCTGCTGCTCCAGGTAGTTCGAATAGTCGATCAACGCCACTATGCGATCCGCGAGTATGGGCCCCCACCCATACCGCTTTGTAACCCAATTTCGTGATCAAGTCATTAATGGGGCCCGGCAACCCGTTCTGCCCAAACGCAAATCGGCCGGATCGTCACAGCGTGGCGAAAGTCGCCCTGCCGCCGGTTTCGATGCCGCGCCGCGCCACGGTCCACAGCAGTTCGACCAGCCCCAGATGGGTGGACAGCGGCAGGCCGTCCGCCGTCGGCTCCAGCCGTCCGGTGGTGCCGTCAACCAGCCCGATCTGCGGCGAAGCCTCCAGCAGCCGGCGCTCCAAGTCCGGCGTATGGGCCAGGTCGATATTGCCGGCCTGCACCGCCAGCGCCGCCACAAGCCCGTAACAGCCCCAGTTGGACACGCCCGCCGGGATCAGCACATCGGTGGCAATATCCGCGCACAGCACCTTGCCATGCGGTATATGCCTCTCGACCGCCTCGCGGACCGCGCCCATGCCGATCTCGTTGCCGCCGTCGCCGATGCCGATGGTCGCAATGCCGTGGCGCGCCGCTTCCTGAACGATATGGTCGAGCCGCGCCCGGCCGGCGCTGTAATCCTCGCCGCGGGCATTGCGATAGGTGCCGTCGGCGCTGAGCCCGGCCCGTTCGACCGAAATCACCGCCTTCGGCCGCATCTCCGCAATCATTTCCCTGGCCTGCGCCCGGGCCGCCGCATCGTCGATATGCCCGCCCTGAACCACCGCGACACTGGTAAAGCGCGGCGTATCGACCGCGATGCGGGCCTGTTCCAGCGTGACCACATTCGGCCCCGCGACCCGGGTGATCGCGCCGACCTTGTCGCAGATCGATTCATCCACGACGATAACGGGGATCGCGTTGAAGCCATGGGTGATCGCCCGCGCCAGCGAGGCCACACCCATCGGCCCGTCATTTTCCGCGATGCCCGTATCGACATTTGATCGCGTCAGCGAGCCGGTGAGGATGATCACATGGTCGCCCCGCGACAGCCCTGCCAGCGGCCGCGCCGCCGCCGCGCAGAGCGCCTCGTCATTGCGCGCGCGGGCGGGTTCGTAGAGCCCGGCGACCCCGCGCCGGCCGATATCGAGACAGGTGATCCGGTCAATCAGGTCGAAGACGGCGGCGAGGTCGCTCATGCGGCGGCCCCTTTTCCGGCCGGCGCCTTGCCGCCGAACATATCGGCGATCAGCACCTCGCGAACCTCGTCGCGGTCGAGCCCGTGCAGTTCGATCATGTCGTCGCATTCGGAGATGACCGCATCGACATCTTCCATCAGCTTGAAATGCTTGAACATGTCGGGCCGCGTCACGCCCATCGCCTCGCCGACCAGTTCCATGAAGTTCACCACCTCGAACGGCCATTCCTTTTCATGCTGGCAGAAGTCGCGGTGGCAGGAATGATAGATCCCGGCAAGGGTCGTCACCCCGGCTTCCGCCGCCACGCGCAGCTGGTCATCATGGGCGTTCTTCTGGTAGGCGGGCGTGCCAGACAGCGAAGTACACTGATAGCCCAGCGTCGGCATTTCCAGGTCGACGAATTCCAGCCCGGGAATCTGCTTGAGAATCCGGATAACCGATTCCGTCACCCCGTTCGCGCCGGCATGTTCGTGCAGCCCGACCCGCTTGTTGACCGGATTCACGAACAGCTTCTTCAGGTCACCCATCCGGCTTTCCAGCCAGACCGAGAACATCGTCATGCTGAAATTATCGTCGACCGCCGCGCTGGGGATGACCGCCTCGCCGAACTGGATGTTGCAGGTCGGGCACCAGGACAGCACCTGGTCCGCGCCGGTATCGAAAAAACGCTCGACCGTCCGGCCGCCCTGCCGCCCGGCATTGGCCGTGTCGCCGGCGCGCATCTGCAGGATGCCGCAGCAATCCGACGGCCCGCCATATACCGCGTAGCGGACATCCAGCCGGTCCAGCACGTCGAGGCACAACAGCGCAATATGCGGCGTCTTCAGCACATTGCAGCCGGTATAGAACACGACCTCGGGTTCTTCCG